>JAAXUL010001627.1 GCA_013336035.1 Chloroflexales bacterium | reverse complement strand
CGTGCGCTCACTGATCGTGGCCGGCATCGAGCCCAAGCAGTCGATCCTGGAGGGCCTGGAGTACCTGATCTCGCGCGGCGTGATCTGCCTGGTCAGCCCCTGGATCCCCAACCCCGGCTCGGCCCTGGAGGGCCACCGCTCGCCCGAGGTCGGCTGGCACTACGACCTGGTGCTGAAGAACGCCGCCATCCTGAAGAAGTACGGCTACAGCACCCAGCAGATCTACAACTGCTACTACACCAGCTCGGCCGTCCACGACGCCTTCCGCATCAACGCCGGCGAGTTCGTGGGCGAGTATCTGCCGCAGTGGACCTTCCCCCTGGTCAACCAGCCCCAGTAGGGAGGGCTTGCCCTCGCGGGAGGGCCTCAGGGAGGGCCTGCCCTCCCTGGAAAGCCTCTTCTCGCCATCGAAATGCGCAAGCGCAGCTTGCTTGCATTTGGAGAAAAATTATCGTTATGGCTCAGCATAAACCGCAGCATATTGCGATCTACGGCAAGGGGGGGATCGGCAAATCGACGACCACCTCCAACCTCAGCGCGGCCCTGGCCGAGGCCGGCTACAAGGTCATCCAGATCGGCTGCGACCCCAAGAGCGACTCGACCAATACGCTCCGCGGCGGCAACTACCTGCCCACCGTGCTCGACAGCACGCGCAATGGCGAGTCAGTCCGGCTTGCGGACATCTCGATGGTTGGCTTCAAGGGCGTGCTCTGCATCGAGGCCGGCGGGCCGGTCCCCGGCGTCGGCTGCGCCGGGCGCGGCATCAACGCCGCGGTGAGCCTGCTCCAGGAGCTGCGCCTCTTCGCGGAGTACCGCCCCGACTTCGTGCTCTACGATGTGCTAGGCGATGTGGTCTGCGGCGGCTTCGCCGTGCCCATCCGCGAGGGCATCACCGACAAGGTCTACGTGGTCAGCTCCTCGGACTTCATGGCGATCTACGCGGCCAATAACCTGTTCCGGGCGATCAGCAAGTACGCGCCCTCCGGCGGGGCCCTTCTGGGCGGCATCATTGCCAACGGGCTGATCGCCCCCTACGCCGCCTCGCTGGTGGACGACTTTGCCCAGCGCACCAGCACCAGCACGGTCGCCTACCTCCCCCGCTCCTCGGTCGTGGCCCAGAGCGAGCTCTACGGCCAGACGGTGATCGAGGCCAACCCGGCCTCGGCCCAGGCCGAGCTCTACCGCCGGCTGGCCCGGGAGATTGCCGAGGGCCACCCGCTGCGCATCCCCACCCCGCTCAGCGTGATCGAGCTCAGAGACTGGGCCCGCGCGTGGGGCGACCGCATCCTCCAGCAGGAGGCCGGGGTCGTCTCGCTTCAGGAAGCGATATGAGCGCCTACAGCGGCAAAGCTCCGCCGATCAGTGAGCGACGGCTGAACGCGATCAGCGGCGGCTACGACCTGCCGGAGACGCTGCTGCGCGAGCTCGGCGAGCAGGAGCTCCGGCAGCGCGTGCGCACCTTCGCCCAGGACACCACCAACGACATCATCTACGCCCTGCGGCTGATCGGCGGCATCCCGGGGGC
>JAAXUL010000871.1 GCA_013336035.1 Chloroflexales bacterium | reverse complement strand
GTCGGCTGCTGGGCCGAGGTCAGGGGGGCGAAGGCCAGGGTCGCGGCCAGGGCGGCGGCGCCCGCGGCGCCAGTCAGCCAATATCGGATACGCATCACGGTCCTCCTTGTCATGCTCGTCGGGGAGCGCTGCTTGGTGCAGGGCTCGTTGCGCTCACACCCCCAGCATAGCAGCCCGATATGGAGAACCGATGGAGAAGCGCGCGAGGTGTGGTGGAGCCCGCGGCCGCCGCCCGCTTCCCGCGCTTCTCCATCAGCCCTCCACGGCTTCTCCATACCCTCCTGCTATCGTAGCGGGCAGCACCCGCGTGGTGACCCGCCGCTTGCTGGAGGGAGCGTGCCCCGATGGCCTGGCTCACCGACCTCACCCACCGCCTGCGCTTCCGCAGGAGCCCGCCCGCCGACGAGCGCAGCCGCATGCGCGCCGTGGCCAACAACCTCATCCTACATCTGCACCCCACCCGCGTCCCCGCCCCCGCCCTGCGCTTCACCCACACCTGGGGGCTGGGCGGCATCTCGGCCTTGCTCAGCGTGCTCCTGATCGCCACCGGCGTCCTGCTGATGTTTCGTTACGACGCCAGCATCGAGCGGGCCTACCCCGCCATCCAGACCCTCGAGACCGTCGTGCCCTTCGGCGCCCTGCTGCGCGGCCTCCACCACTGGGCGGCCAACCTGCTGGTGGTCACCGTCGTGCTGCATCTGGTGCGGGTCTTCCTCACCGGCGGCTTCTTCGGTGAGCGGCGCGGCAACTGGCTCTTCGGCCTGGGCCTGCTGCTGCTCGTGCTGGCCTTCAACTTCACCGGCTACCTGCTGCCCTGGGACCAGCTGGCCTTCTGGGCGATCACGGTCGGCACCGGCCTGCTCGACTACATCCCCGTCCTCGGCAAGGCGGTGGCCACCTTCCTGCTGGGCGGGCCCGAGGTGGGTCAGGCCGCCCTGCGCAACTTCTACGCCCTGCACGTGGCCGTGCTGCCCGCCGTGCTGGTCCTGGCCCTCTCCTACCACTTCTGGCGGGTGCGCAAAGATGGCGGCGTCGCTCTGCCCGAGGCGACGGGCCCGGTCGAGAAGCTGACCACCATCCCGCACCTGGTGGGGGTCGAGCTGGGCGTGGCCCTGGTCACCCTGGCCGGCCTGGTGATCTTCGCGATGCTGGTGCCGGCGCCGCTGGAGGCGATGGCCAACCCGGCCCACCCGCCCAACCCGGCTAAGGCCGCCTGGTACTTCCTGGGGGTCCAGGAGCTGCTGCTGCACATGCACCCCCTGGCCGCCCTGGCCCTGAGTACCATCGGCCTGCTCGGCCTGGCCGCGGTGCCCTACTGGGACCGCGAGGCCAGCGCGATCGGCGTCCTCGGGCGCTCGGCGCGCGGGCGTGAGGTGGCCCTGGCCGGGCTGCTGCTCAGCCTGCTGGTGACCCCCGCCCTGGTCCTGCTCGACGAGTGGTGGCTCGACCTGCCCGGCTGGCTGCCGGGCTGGCCGACCCTCATCGCCAACGGGCTGCTCCCCCTGCTGCTGAGCCTGGGCGGCCTGGCGGCGGTCTACTGGGGGCTGCGGCGAGCGCTGCGCGCGCGCCACGGCGAGGCCCTGGTCGGCCTGTTCAGCTTCGTGGTGGGCGCCCTGCTGGTGCTCACCGTGATCGGCATCTTCTTCCGCGGGCCGAATATGGCCCTGGTCTTTGGAACGTAGAACGTAGAACGCCGGGCGGTGCTTCCTGGCCCGTCTTGCCAGCCACGGTGTCGCCAGCCACGCTGCCGCCAGCAGCCTGCCTGCGCTTGTATAAAGGTCCCGTTCCTATGACAACTCACGCGACCCCGCCTGCCTCCCCCGCGGCCCTGAGCCGGCGCGACTTTCTGAGCCTGGGGCTGGGGGCCCTGGGGCTCATCGGCCTGCTCCAGGTTGGGGCGATGACCCTGCAGTTCCTCGGCCCGCGCCGGGCCGACGGCGAGTTCGGCGGGCTGGTGAGCGCCGGCCCGGCCGAGAGCTTCCCCGCCGGCTCGGTGACCGAGTTCCCCGACGGGCGCTTCTTCCTGGTCCGCCTGGACGACGGCGGCTTCCTGGCGGTCTACCGGCGCTGCACCCACCTCGGCTGCGCGGTGAGCTGGCAGGCCGCCGAGGCCCGCTTCAGCTGCCCCTGCCACGGCTCGCACTTCGACCAGGCGGGCGCGGTGCAGAACCCCCCGGCGCCGCGGGCCCTCGACACCTTCCCCATCGCCATCAGCGACGGGGTGGTGGTCGTGGACACCGCCGCGCCGCAGCAGCGCGACCGCTTCAGCCCGGACCAGCTGGTCTACGCCTAGCCAATGCAAAATGCAAAAGGACGATGACGATGCGACGCTATCTTGGGCTGGGTTTCGGCGCCCTGCTCATCCTGATTATCGCCCTGGCCGTCTACGGCGGCCGCGAGGAGACGCGCCTGGCCCAGGCGCAGGCGAGCCTGCGCGCGCAGTCGGTGGGCGACGCGGCGGCGATCTATGTCGAGAACTGCGCGGTCTGCCACGGGGCTGAGGGCGAGGGCCTCGGCGCCACCCCGCCCCTCAACAGCGAGGGCCTGCGCACGGCCGACTACGACACGCTCTTCAAGGTGATCGCCCGCGGGCGCTACGCCACGCCGATGGCCGCCTGGCACCAGGACGAGGGCGGCATCCTCACCGACTACTAGATCGACCAGCTCCTGGCCCTGCTCCGCTACGGTGAATGGGCCCAGGTGCGCGAGCTGGCCGCCCAGCGCGGCATGCTCCCCGCGGCCCTGGCCGTGCCCGCCGTGAGCGACGCCCAGATCGCCCAGGTGGCCGCCCTTGGGGCGGACGGGCAGCTCTGGGCCGAGGGGCTGCAGCTGTACGCGACGTCGTGCACGACCTGCCACGGCGCCAATGGCGAGGGCTCGGCCCTGGCCGTGCCCCTGAACACGCCCGAGGTGCGGGCCAAGGACGCGGCGACCCTGACTCGGACGATCACCGAGGGCGTGCCGGGCACCATGATGGCGCCCTGGGGCAAGACCCTGGAGCAGCCGGAGATCGACGCGCTGGTGGCCTTGCTCCAGCACTGGGACCAGCTGGCGGCGGCCGGAGTGGCGCTGGCGGCGCGGGCGCCGCAGGCGATCGACCTGAGCGACCCGCAGGCGGTGCTGGCCCTGGGCGAGCGGCTGTTCGTCTCGACCTGCACCAGCTGCCACGGCGAGAATGGGACGGGCGGGATCGGGCCGGCAATCAACAGCCAGCAGTTCCTCAGCCGCAAGGATGACGCGGCGATCACGCAGGCGATCACGGTCGGCGGGCGGCGCCCCGGCTCGGCCATGCCGGCCTTCGGCGAGCGGCTGACCACGGTGGAGATCGACGCGCTGGTGCGCTACATCCGCTCGCTGGAGGCCACGGCGCCGAGCGTGGCGAACCCGCGGGGGACCCAGCAGGGCGGCGGCGGCCCGCCGTGGCTGCGCGCCACCGCCGAGCCGGGGGCGACGCCATCCGCAGGTGGCGGCCAGGGGCAGGGGCAAGGCCAGAGACAAGGCCAGGGACAGGGCGGTGGCCCGCCGCCGTGGGCGGGTGGCCGGCAGTCCACGCCGGCCCAGGGTACAGCCCAGCTCGCGCCGGCCACGGTCTATCGCGGCACGGTGGTCAGCATGGCAAGCACCACCCTGACCTTCACCGATGCGGCAAGCGGCGCACAGCTCGAGGCCATGCTCGGCCCGCCCTGGTGGTGGGAGACGAACGCCATCGCGCTCAGCCCCGGCGACCAGGTCGAGCTGGAGGGCTTCCAGGGCGAAGGGCACATGGAGCTCAACTGGCTCCAGAATCTGACCACCGGCGTGCGGCTCGAGCTGCGCACCGCCGACGGCACCCCGGTCTGGCAGCAATGACGGCTCCCTGCCAC
>JAAXUL010001626.1 GCA_013336035.1 Chloroflexales bacterium | reverse complement strand
CCTGGCCCCCGACGCCGAGCAGGTCGCCATCGCCGCCATCAACGGCCCCGCCAACCTCGTGCTCTCCGGCGCCCGCGACGCGCTCGCCGCCGTGCTCGCCCGCCTGGCCGCCGCCGGCGTCGCCAGCCGCCCGCTCCAGGTCTCCCACGCCTTCCACTCCCCGCTGATGGCCCCCGTCCAGGCGGCCTTCGCCGAGGCGGCCAGCCGCGTGCGCTTCCAGCCCCCCAGGCTGCCGCTGCTCTCGACCCTCACCGGGGCCCCGCTCGGGCCGGGCGAGCTGCCCGACGCGGCCTACTGGGGGCGCCAGCTGCGCGAGCCGGTGCAGTTTGCCGCCGCGGTGGCCGCCCTGCAGCGCCGCGGCCTGCCGGCCTGGCTCGAGCTCGGCCCCCAGCCCGTGCTGCTCGGCCTGGCCCGCCCGCTGCTCGCCGACCCCGCCCCCCGCCTCATCCCCTCCCTCCAGCAGGGCCGCGACGAATCGCAGTCGATGCTGACGAGCCTGGGCGCGCTGTACACCGCCGGCGCGGACATAGACTGGGGCGGGGTCGCCGGCGCGCAGCGGGGCCGGCGGCTGGCCTCGCTGCCGACCTACCCGTTCCAGCGCCAGCGCTACTGGGTGGAGCGCTCGTCGCAGCGGCCGGTCCTCCAGGAGGCCGACCTTGCCCCGGCGGAGGCGTCGCCGGCCCCCGCCGCACAGCGAGCGGAGCCGTACTACGAGGTGGCCTGGCGGCAGCAGGAGCGGCCGGAAGGGGCGGGCGCCGAGAGTGTGAGCGACGGCGCCTGGCTTATCTTCGCCGCGGCGGAGGACGATATCGCCCGCGCCCTTGTGGAGCGGGTGCGAGGGCGCGGGGCGCCGTGCGCCCTCGTCAGGCCGGGCCAGGCCTTCGCCGCCCTCGGGCCCCAGGAGTGGACGATCGACCCCGCGGAGATCTCGCACTTCGAGCGGGTGCTCCAGGTAGCCCGAGGGGAGGGTCGCGCCTGGCGAGGCATCGTCTACCTTTGGGGGGCGGCCGAGCTGCCCGCGCCCGGGGCCTCGCTGCTGCCCACGCTGCAGCTCAGCTGCGGCGGCGCTCTGGCGCTAGCGCAGGCCCTCGTCGGTGGTGGCCAGAGCCTGCCGACGCGGCTCTGGCTGGTGACCAGGGGCGCGCAGGCCGTGGCCGGGTGGGGCGGCGAGCCAGTGCAGGCGACGCTCTGGGGGCTTGGCCAGACCCTGGCCATCGAGCACCCGGAGCTACGCTGCAGGCTGGTGGACCTGCAGAGCGAGCCGCCGGGCAAGGCGGCCCGCGCGCTGCTGGATGAGCTCTGCTCGTCGGACGCCGAGAGCCGGGTGGCGCTGCGCGGGCCCGCGCGCTACGTGGCCCGCCTCGTGCCGGCGGCCGGGGCGCCCGCGCGGAGCGACCAGGGGCTGATCCGTGCCGACGCGACCTATCTGATCACGGGCGGCTTCGGTGGGCTCGGGCTCGTCGCCGCCGAGTGGCTGGTGGCGCGAGGGGCGCGGCCCCTGGTTCTGATGGGCCGGCGGGGCGCCC
>JAAXUL010001625.1 GCA_013336035.1 Chloroflexales bacterium | reverse complement strand
CGATGGGCATAGATATCGCCAGCCTCGTCGGCCAGGCACGCCACGCCATGTTCCAGGCCGGGCTGGTGCCCCACGAACTGCATGCGGTGGCGGAACGCGCGGCCCTCGAGGGCAGCTTCCAGGCGTGGCGCGATGCCGGCCACCCGGTCGAGCCGTAGGGCCGCGGCGATGATCGACCTGCACATCCACACGATCGCCACGCCGCACCACGCGAGCTGGGAGCCGGAGCAGCTGGCCGCCGCGGCGGCCGCCCGCGGCCTGACGGTGATCGCCGCGGCCGACCATAACACGACGGCGAGCGTGCTGGCCCTGGCCGCGGCGGGGGCGCGCCACGGCGTGCGGGTGGTGTCGGGGGTCGAGATCGACAGCGCCTTCGGCGGGAAGCTCTGGCACACGCTGGTGTATGGGGCCGACCCGGCGGCGCCGGCCATGCTGGCGCTGTGCGCGGCGGTGTTCGAGCGCAACGTCGCCGACGCCCGCCGCCTGATCGCCGACCTGCCGGGGCGGGGCTTCACGCTCGCGGGCCTTGGGGAGCAGGGCCGCTCGCCCAACGTGGCCGACGTGGCGACCGCCCTGGCCCACCTGAACCGGCTGCCCGGGCGCGTGCCAGGCGAGGGCGACGAGGAGGCCGGCATGCGCTACCTGCTTACTGAGCTGCGGGGCGCCTACAGGCCCGTCGGCGTCGACGAGGTGATCGCCGTGGCCCACGGCCTGGGCGCGGTGGCGGTGCTGGCCCACCCGGGGCGCAGCAAGGGCATCTATGCCGTGCCCGCCGCCGACGAGGATCTCGAGGCTATGGTCGAGGCCGGCCTCGATGGGGTCGAGGTCTACTACCCCGCCCACAGCGCCGAGCAGGTGGCGCTGTACGCCGCGCTGGCTGCGAAGTACGGGCTGCTAGTGTCGGGCGGGAGTGACAGCCACCACCCCGGGCAGGCCCTGGCGTCGGTCGACCCCCAGCTGGTGACGGTGCTGGGGCGCCTGTAGTGCACATTCACCCTACACGCTTACGGCAGTCTCGTCAACCGCCGTGCGCAGGAAGCGACACGCTATGCTCTTCCCCGAGCCCCTGGCCGCCGAGGTGGCCGCCCTGGCCGCCCGCTATGGGCAGCCAGCCCTCGTCGAGGCCGCCATCCCTGACGGGACGTTCGACCCGCTGACAAAGACCGACCGCTTCGGCGAGGTCTGTATGGTCATCCGGCGGCCCGGCGGGCGCCTCCTGACCGCCCGCAAGGAGTATTACCCCCCCGAGGCCTTTCGCCTGCTGACCGGCGGTGTCGCCCACGGTGAGCCGATCGAGGCGGCCCTGCTGCGCGAGGTGGCCGAGGAGACGAGCCTCGAGGTGGCGGTGCGCCGCTTTCTGGCCGTGATCGGCTATCGGGCGCCCCAGACGCCCGCCGGCACCTTCGCCTTCTACACCTTTGCCTTCCTGCTTGATGAGCTAGGCGGCACGCTGATCGTCCAGGACCCCGAGGAGCGCGTGGCGGCCTTCGGCGAGGTCGAGCCGGCCGGGCTGCTCGTTATGGCCC
>JAAXUL010000870.1 GCA_013336035.1 Chloroflexales bacterium | reverse complement strand
GCGGCTCCTGGCCTGGCTGATGCTGACTGCATCGCTGCTGCCTGTCGTGGGCAACCTGGCCTTTCTGGCGGGCGTGCGCCCCCCCTGGGACGACGACCCGACGCCGGTCCTGCTCTTTCTCGGCGCCCTGACAGCCTTCTATGCCACTATCCACTTCCGGGTGATCGATCTCAACCCCCTGGTCGAGCGCGAGGCCCTGCTGGCCCTGCCGGACGGCATAATCGTGCTCGATAACGAGTGCACGGTGGTCGAGCTGAACAGCGAGGCGGCGCGGCTGCTCGTCGTGCCTGGGCGGCCCTCGGTGGGCAAACCCCTGGCGGCGCTGCTGGCCGGGTCGGCGCTGGGGATGGAGCTGCGCCCGGTGCTGGGCGGGCTGTCAAAGCCCCACACCCACCACGTGCACTACGAGAGCGCGGACGGCCTGTGTACGATCGAGGTGCGCTCGCGCCCGCTGCTGGCGGCCAACGGGGCGGTGTCGGGCGCCCTGCTGCTGCTGCGCGATGTGAGCGAGCGGGTCCGCGCCGAGCAGGCCCAGGCCCGGCACCTGGCCGAGCTGAGCATGATCAACCGGGTGGCCCGGGCCGCCAACACGGCCGCCGACGCCGAGGGTCTGGTGCGCGCCGCCGCCGAGACGATCGCCACCTCAGGCCTGTGGGAGCGGGTGGGCGTCGGTCTGCTCGGCCCCGATGGATCGCACCTGAGCGTGGTCGCCGACGTCGCGGCCGACGGCGTCGGGCAGAGCTTCGAGGGTCTGCTGATCGGCGGTGGGGCCGGCGAGGCCCTGGTGGCGGTCCTGCGCGCGGGCCGCGGCCAGATCTTCGATCTGGACGACCCGGAGACGCGGGCCTCGCCCCTGGGCGAGGGCATCGCCGATGAGGGGCTGTGCCGCCTGATCGTCATCCCGCTCTACCACCAGGGCGAGCCCCTGGGGCTGCTGGCCCTGGGCAGCCTGGAGGCCAGCCTGGTGAGCCAGCCGCTGCTGGGCGTGGCCGAGACAATCGGCGAGCTGATCACCGACGCGGTGGTGCGGGCGCGCCTCTACGACGAGTCGCGGCAGGCCGAGCGGCTGAAGGCCTCGATCCTGGCCAACGTCAGCCACGAGCTGCGCACGCCGCTGACCTCGATCATCGGCTATGTCGAGATGCTGCAGCGGGGTATCTACGGGCCCCTGCCCGAGCGTATGATTGAGCCACTGGGCTATATGCGCCTCTCTAGCGGCACCCTGCTGCGCCTGATCAGCGACATCCTCGACTTCTCGCGGGCCGAGGCCGGGCACCTGCGGGTAGAGCTGTCGCCGGTCGATATGCTGCACGCGGTGGCCAATGTGGTCGGCCAGCTGCGGCCCCTGCTCGCCGATCGCGGCCTCGACCTCGAGCTGGAGGTGCCGCCGGGGCTGCCCCGCGTGTGGGGCAACCAGGCGCGCCTCGAGCAGGTGGTGAGCAACCTTGTCGGCAATGCGGTGAAGTTTACTGACCACGGGCGCATCGGCATCAGGGCCTGCCGCAACGGCGGCCGGCTGCGCCTGAGCGTGACTGATACGGGCGTGGGGATCGCGCCCGAGCACCTGGGGATGATCTTCCAGGAGTTCCGGCGCCTCGAGACCCCGGGGCGGCGCGTGGGCGGCACCGGCCTGGGCCTCGCCATCACCAGGCGTCTGGTCGAGCTGATGGGCGGCGCGATCAGTGTGGAGAGCAGCGTGGGCGAGGGGTCGACCTTTATCGTCGACCTGGATGTCGCCGAGGAGATCGTAGACGATCAGGGGGCGGCGCTCTGGCCGGCGGTGCGCCATGTCGGCGACTGAGTGGGGCGCGTGACGGTACCCCCGATTCTGTTCTATGCCGCCATCTCTCTCTCCGCGGTGGCGGAGGCCCCTGGTGGCGCGCCGGTCATTACCCGGTCTGCCTTTGGGGCTGCGGTGCGAGCGTGCGGGGTGGTACAAACGCCCGGGCTCGCGCCCGCGCTCCCACCGATGAGCCCGCCCCACGCACCTTGCTCCCCCTCGGCCGGCGCAGTCGCCTGGCCGCCGACATCGCTGCCGGCGCCGGCCGGCTCTTACCCGGCCCTTTCACCCCTCACCTGAGCCCTTGCGGGCCATCGGCGGGTCTGCTCTCTGTTGCCGTCTTGCGTCACACGGGCGTTGCCCCCCGTGTGCCCCCGCTTGCTGTTTCGCGGGGCGGCCTTCCACCCGAAAGTGGGCGAGGAGTCGGGAAGTTCCTCTAGGGGTTAACCCTAGCGGCGGCCTGTCACGCGCCTATGACGTCAGTATACCACGCTGGCAAGCGCTTAACGCGAATGCAACACATCATTTGCAACGGCCTGTGGTACACTTCGGCCTGTCGCGACTCGCCCCCTATCTATCCTTCGCTGCCGCGAGAGAGAGAATGCGATGAAGCCCCAGCTCATCAGGTCCTTGACCGCCCTGATCGTCCTCCTCGTGCTGACCGCCTGCTCGGGGACCGCGGCGAGCCCTGCGCCCGCCCATGAGCTCACGGTCGCCCCCGAGCCTACCGTTGCCCAAGACCCCCTCGCCGTCGGCTCCCGCCAGGACGTAAAAAAGGCGGTGATCCAGATCGTCTCAAAGGGCACCTTTGTTCCTCCGGGCGAGACGGCGAGCACTAGCGGCGCTGGCAGCGGCTCGGGCTTCATCATCGACCCCGCTGGCATCGCCGTGACCAATAACCATGTGGTCACCGGGGCGGCGCTGATCGAGGTCTATGTCGGCGGCGAGAGCGAGCCCCGCAACGCGAAGGTGCTCGGCGTCTCTGAGTGCTCGGACCTGGCCATGATCGACATCGAGGGCGATGGCTACCCTTACCTGACGTGGTACCAGGGCGAGATTAGCGCGGGGATGGACGTCTTCACCGCCGGCTTCCCGCTTGGCGACCCCGAGTTCACAATCACGAAGGGCGTGGTCTCGAAGGAGAAGACCAGCGGCAAGACGAACTGGGCCTCGGTCGAGCGTGTGATCGAGCACGATGCGACCATCCGCCGGGGCAACTCGGGCGGCCCCCTGGTTGAAGATAGTGGGCAGGTGCTCGCGATCAACTACGCCAGCCTCGAGGGCGGCCCCTACTTCGCGATCGGCCGCGACGAGGCGACCAGGCTGCTCGAGCAGCTGCGCGAAGGTGAGAACGTCGCCTCGGTCGGCCTCAACGGCCAGGCGATCAAGACCGATAAGATCTCGGGCATCTGGGTCTGGTCGGTCGAGTCCGGCTCGCCCATTGACAAGGCCCGCGTCCAGCCTGGCGACTTCATCACGCGCATGGAGGGGCTGGAGATGGCGGCCGACGGCACGATGGCCGACTACTGCCAGATCCTGCGCAGCCACGAGGCCAGCGATGTGATCGGCATCGAGGTCGTCCGCCCCGAGACCGGCGAGCTGCTGGAGGGCCAGATCAATGGGCGCGAGCTCGAGGCGATCGGCCGGGTCGCCTCGGGCGGCAATGATAGCTCGCCCGAGCCGACCACGCCCCCTTCCGAGAGCATGGTGGTGCCCTTTGCCCCCGACGCCGCCGACATCCAGGCGGCCCGCGACTCTATGAACAATGCCCGCGGCCAGTACAGCGAGCTGGTCTTCGAGACCTTTGACCGCGGCATGCGCACCCGCCGCAGCTGGGAGGAGGACGCCAGCTCGGTCCTCCGCGACAACTTCTACCGCCTGAGCGTCTCCGAGGCCAGCTCCATCCGCCCGGTGTTCTGGCGCCCCGACGGCGCCGAGCGCCCTCTGGGCGACTCGTACATGATCGAGGCCGATGTGGCTTTCGAGACTGGCGGGGCTGTCGGCGGCGTGGGGCTGGCCTTCGAGGGCCAGGGCGTCGGGAACTATATGACCTTTGTGATCCGCACGGACAACACGTGGCAGGTGATCTC
>JAAXUL010000869.1 GCA_013336035.1 Chloroflexales bacterium | reverse complement strand
CGCCAGGGGCCGCCGCGCCGCGATGGCCGCCCCGGTGATATGCAGCGCGAGGTTAGCCGCTCGCCCCGCCGCGACCAGGGGCCGACCCGCCGCTCGGCCTGACTCGGCCAGGATCGGTCTTTGGTCCGCTTGACGATCCTGTGTGGCGTTGCTATACTGCCGCACGAACGGCGATGACGGGGACGAGTAGCTGCGTAGTGTCGCCACCAGCGAGCCCGGGCCGGTGTGAGCCGGGCGGCCGAAGCGCAGCGAAGATCACCCCCGAGCCGGCCGGCGAACAGCCCCCAGGCCCAGTAGCCGCGTCCGGAGTTGTCCCACGTTACCGGGACAGAGCGTTGACTGACGCTCACCGAGCGCGGCAGCGCTGTGAACTGAACGGCCCTGGCCTGAGCTTCAAGCTCAGCCCTCAGCTCTCAGCACTCGCCGAACCGGGGTGGTACCGCGGGGCATCCTTCGCCTCGTCCCTGATCTGACGGCCTTGTGCCGTCGAGGGGGCGGGGTTTTTTTGTTTGGGCGCGGCATGCTGCGCCCTTACGGGGAGGCGCGCATGTTCAAACCCGTCGATACGAATGTCTCGTTCCCGAAGCTTGAGGACCAGGTTCTCGCCTGGTGGGCGGCCAACCAGATCGTCGAGAAGTCCCTCGCCTCGGGCGAGAAGCCCTTCGTCTTCTACGAGGGCCCACCCACGGCGAATGGCCGCCCCGGCCTGCACCACGTGATCAGCCGCACGTTCAAGGATATCATCCTGCGCTATCGCGCGATGCAGGGCTATAAGATCATCGGCCGCCGCGAGGGCTGGGATACCCACGGCCTGCCGGTCGAGATCGAGGTCGAGAAGAAGCTCGGCTTCAGCGGCAAGCCCGATATCGAAAAGTACGGTATCGCCGCCTTCAATAAGCTCTGCCGCGAGAGTGTCTGGGAGTATATCCAGGAGTGGAAAACCTTCACCAAACGCATCGCCTACTGGGTCGATGAAGATGGTTACTATACCTACGATAATAAGTATATCGAGTCGCTCTGGTGGATCCTCCACCAGCTCTGGGGGCGCGACCTACTCTTCCGCGACTATAAGGTGACCATGCACTGCCCCCGCTGCGGCACCAGCCTCAGCGACCACGAGGTCTCGCAGGGCGCCCGCGAAGATGTCGACGACCCGAGCGTCTTTATCAAGTTCAGGGTGACCGGCGACAGCGTGCCCCATGCCGGGGCCAACGGCCAGTCGCTGGCCGGCGCCTACCTGGTCGCCTGGACAACCACGCCCTGGACGCTCCCGGCCAATGTGGCCCTCGCGGTTAAGCACGAGGCCGACTACGTCGAGGTCGAGCACGAGGGCGAGCGCCTCGTCCTGGCCGAGGCCCTCTACCGGCGCGTGCTCGGCGACGAGGCCCCGGTGCTGCGCACCTTCCGCGGCAACGACCTGGTCGGCCTGCGCTACGAGCGCCTCTTCGACGGCGTGCCTGGCCCCGGCGATACGGTGGACCTCGCCCAGGCCTACCGGGTCGTCGCCGATGAGATCGTCACCATGGACGACGGCACCGGCATCGTCCATATCGCCCCGGCCTACGGCGACCTCGAGGTCGGGCGCAAGCACGGTCTGCCGACGCTCTTCTCGGTCGACCTGAGCGGCCTGGTCATGCCTGAGTTCGGCGAGCTCGGCTTCGCCGGCAAGTTCTTCAAGGAGGCCGACCCCGACATCACGCGCAACCTGAGGGAGCGGGGCCTGCTGCTGAAGAGCGGGCGCGTGCGCCACTACTACCCGTTCTGCTGGCGCTGCGGCACGCCGCTGCTCTTCTACGCCAAGCGCTCGTGGTATATCAAGACCACCGCCTTCAAGGCCGATCTGGTGGCCAATAATCAGCAGATCCACTGGGTGCCCGAGCATATCCGCGATGGGCGCTTCGGCAACTGGCTCGAGAATAATATCGACTGGGCGATCAGCCGCGAGCGCTACTGGGGCACGCCACTGCCGATCTGGACTAACGCCGACGGCAGCTATATGGAGTGCCTCGGCAGCCTCGCTGAGCTCGAGCAGAAGGCCGGCCGCCCCCTCGGCGAGCTTGACCTGCACCGGCCCTATGTCGACGATGTGACCTGGGAGGACCCGCAGCACGGTACGATGCGCCGCATCCCCGACGTGGCCGACTGCTGGTTCGACAGCGGCGCGATGCCGGTGGCCCAGTGGCATTATCCGTTCGAGAACCAGCAGCTCTTCGAGGCCTCGCACCCCGCCGACTATATCTGTGAGGCGGTGGACCAGACCCGCGGCTGGTTCTATACGCTCCACGCCGAGAGCACGCTGCTGTTCGACCGGCCCGCGTTCAACAATGTGATCTGCCTGGGCCATATACTGGATGAGCACGGCCAGAAGATGAGCAAGAGCAGGGGCAACATCGTGAAGCCGTACGATGTGATCGACGCCTTCGGCGTGGACGCCCTGCGCTGGTACCTCTTCGCCTCGGCCCCCCCAGGCAACCCGCGCCGCTTCAGCCTGGGCCTGGTGAGCGAGAGCCTGCGCAAGTTCTTGCTCACGCTGTGGAACACCTACAGCTTCTTTGTGACCTACGCCAACCTCGATGGGTGGGCGCCGCCGAGCGACGAAGGACCAACGACGACCGCCGGAGCTTCGTCCCTTGCCCCGATCGACCGCTGGGCCCTGGCCGCGCTCAACGGCCTGGTGCGCGACATCACCGCCGACTTCGAGGCCTACGAGGTCTACCCGGCCGCCCGTCGCATCGAGCGCTTCGTCGACGAGCTGTCGAACTGGTATGTGCGCCGCAACCGCCGCCGCTTCTGGAAGAGCGAGGCCGACGCCGATAAGCAGGCCGCCTACGGCACCCTCTACACCTGCCTGCTGACTCTGTCCAGGCTTACGGCGCCCTTCACGCCCTTTATGAGCGAGGAGATCTACCGCAACCTGACCGGGCAGACGAAGAACGAAGGGCGGACAACCAACGCCGGGCTCTCGGCATCGGTCGATGGTCATCCGTCTGATCTGGCCGAGAGCGTCCACCTGGCCAGCTGGCCGCAGGCCGACCCGTCCCTGATTGACGAGGGTCTGGTGTCCGACACCGAGGCCCTGCTCAGCGCGGTGAGCCTGGGCCGCGCCGCGCGCAAGGGCGCCGGCCTGAAGGTGCGCCAGCCGCTCAGCGAGCTGTGGGTGCGCTCTAGCACCCCGGCGGTCACCGATGGGGTGCGCCGCTTCGAGGCCGACCTGCGCGATGAGCTGAACGTCAAGGCGGTGCGCTACCTCGATGCCGCCAGCGACATCGTCGAGTACCGCTTCAGGCCGAACCTGCGCCTGGTCGGCAAGAAGCACGGCAAGCTGGTCCCCGCGCTCACCGCGGCCCTACGAGACCTGGCGGGCGATGAGGCCCGCGCCGCCGCCCACACTATCGAGGCCGGGCAGCCGCTGCGGCTTGTGGTGAGTGGGCAAGCGCTCGAACTGCTGGCCGAGGAGGTGCTGGTGGAGAGCAGCGCCCCCGCGGGCTATGCGGTCGCCGAGGGCGACGGCCTGATCGTCGCCCTCAACACCGAGGTCTCGCCCGAGCTGCGCCTCGAGGGGGCCGCCCGCGACCTGGTGCGCAGCGTCCAGGACGCGCGCAAGAGCGCCGGGCTCGCCATCTCTGACCGCATCGCCCTGTACCTGGCGTCCGAGAGCGAGGGCGACCTGCTGGCCCAGACCGTCGCTGCCTGGGGCGACTACCTGCGCGGCGAGACCCTGGCGACCAGCCTCAGCGTGGGCCCGGCCCCCGAGGGCGCCCATGTGGAGCGGGTCGAGCTCGGCGACGGCGAGGCGACCGTCGGCGTGGTCAAGGCGTGAGGGGTGAGCGCTCGCCAGGGCGAGGGGGTGGCGTCTGACGACGTCGTCAG
>JAAXUL010000868.1 GCA_013336035.1 Chloroflexales bacterium | reverse complement strand
CAGGACTTGTATAATCGCTCGTGGCAGGGTGCGCATGACTGGTTCCTTCTGGTAGTTGGGTTCCCATCAAGCGTACCCTGCCTCCCGTTTTTCGTCTACTGAATGGATAAAGTCGAACTTAGGGTTGAGGGCGGCCCAACAAGGAGATCGATGGCGTGCCGGCGGTCTCGGTCGACGCCGTGCCGACGCTCGATAAGGCGGGCGACACCCTCGTCTACCTCCCGCTGATGCGGCGCTGACGCGGTACGTGGAGGGAAGAAGATCCTTCCCTCCACGCTGCACACCTATCCGGATGTGACGATAGGGATTTCAGCAGTAGATGATGGAGTACAAGCTCGCGAGTGCGACGATACTCATGCCAATCCCAATACGATTATGCGGATGGAGGGAGCGGGGAAGTGCGCCGACAAGGACACCGATGATGCTGGTACCGAGCGCCACCGTAACATATGGAAGAAAGAAGCGGATGCTGAGCGGCTCGGGCAGTACCACGATCACGACGGGAAGAAGCAGGGTTGTCAGGAGCGCGATGATGGAGAAGTTCATCGAAACCATTCCCGTCGTGATGTGCTTGGGGAAGATTTTCATAGCTTTTCCCTATCAATGAGAAAAAACCGCTGACTCATCATAGTATCTTTGGTGAAAATGTTCAATGATAAGGATATAATGGCACAAGGAATTCGGACACTCGGCCAGGCAACAGAGACCGTTATAGTCTGGGGACTACCTCGCCGAGTGCCTCTGGGGGCCAGTTCAGCATCTGGCCGCGGCAGAGCTGCGCCATGGGCAGGGCGGCCACCTCGTAGCCGGCCAGCTCCAGCGGACACTTGCCCCGGATGCGCTGCTGCGCGTCCGGGGTGAATGGGGTGAAGCGATAGCACCACTCGAAGACCGCCAGGTAGGTCTGCGCCGTCGTGATCGTATCGGAGCCACAGAAGGTCTGGTAGTGCTGGTCGAAGCGCCGGTTCACCAGCTCGGTCGTGTTGTTCGTCTTGGGGATGCGGTCGCTCTCGATGGCGTTGACCAGCTTCGGCCAGTGGCGCTCCAGGCTGGCAAACACCGCCGCCACCTCCGGCGTCTGCGCCACGTAGGCCTCCCGCAGCGCCAGCACCTTGTCGTAGCGCCGCTGGGCGGTGCGTTTCGTCTTCGCGTGGAAGATGCCGTCGAGCTGGTTCTGGAGCACGACCGCGTCGGGACGCTGTTCCCAATAGTGCTTCCCGTAGGTGTCGCGCAGCTGTCCGTGCCAGGCTTGCAGGGCGTGGAAGATGCACTGATGGTGAACCGCGCGTGGAAAGACCGCCGGGATGGCCCGGTCGTAGTCCACGCAGAGGTCGGTCACGAGCACCTGCGGCTGGTAACCCTTGGCCCGCAGCCCCAGCAGGAAGGCCCGTGCCGAGTTGCTGCCGCGCACCGGGAAGATCGCCACGTGCAGCAGGTCGTAGCTGTAGCAGTCCACCGCCACGTAGACGTACATCCAGTGCCGCTGCTTGCCCGCCGGCTTGTCGTTGGTCGGCACCGTGACCCACTTTTCGTCCACCCCGACCACCCCGCTGCTGCGCACCACCCCGAAGAGCGCGGCGACCGGCAGCAGCTGACCGCCGAACTGGCTCACCCAGCGGTAGGCCGTCGCCGTCGAGACCCCAGCCCGGCGGCAACCCGGCGGTAGCTGCTGTGCCCCACCTCGTAGGCCTGCAGCGCTTGGAGGTGCAGCTCGGTGCGCCAGGGCGAAGAGGGCAGCAGCTCGGGCGGCAGGTTGGTGAAGGTCTGGTGGGGGCAGGCCGGGTTCTGGCAGTAGTAGCGGAACACAGCGACCGTCTGCGGCTGGCCCGCCGCATCGACGTAGCGCTTGGCGCGCGGGGTGCGGCTCTTGCGCCGCACCTGGCGGCTGCCGCAGTGCGGGCAGCGGAGCGTCCCGTCGGCGACGGCCTGCCAGTTGCCGCAGAGGATGTGCTGGAGGTGATAGCCCCAGGGCAGCGCCTTCTCCAGTTCCTGGCCCGAACGCAGGCCCAGTTCCGTGCGCAGGGCCAGCAGGTCGGCCAGGCGCACGCGCTCCTCCGCGATGGGCGGCTCGCCACGGGCCAGCCGGGACTGGAGCTGGTCGAGCAGGGCAAATAGCTGCGCAACCAGCCAGTCGTCCTTGGGGCGCAGCAGCTCGGCGCTGAGCTGGAAACGCTCGCGCAGCACCCGGCGGGCGACCAGCAGCCCGCTCTCCTGGCCAATCTGGCTGATGGCGTGCGTGCTCAGCGTGAGACCTTCGGCCGCAGCGGCGACCTGTACCTCGGCCACCGACCACCAGAGGTGGCGCGCCCAGAGCTGGATGAGCTGGTGCTGCTGGGCGCGGGGCACCAGCGGCCCGTGCTGGCGGCTCATCAGGCTGTTCCAGTCGCCGGCCTCGCGATAATCCTCCCAGCGACTGATGAGCTCCTGGAGGGTGTCGAACCAGTCGGCCAGCCAGACCTGGCAGACGAACGGCCATTTCGATGGGCGATGCAGCAGATGGATGTCGCGCAGGCCGAGCAGAAACATACGCCGGTCGAACTCGTCGACCGGTTTATGGCGGATAGCAATCAGGTCGCCAATGATCACCTCGTAGGTGCCATCAGCGAGGATGCGCCCCGTGGCGGTGGGTTTGGGCGGACGGGGCACGGCGACGGCGGCGGCCAGCGCGCCGCTGGTGAGGAGGTGGTCACGCAGCAGACCGACGCTGAGCGTGAGCAGCAGGGCCAGCTGGAGGTCGGCACTGGTGTGGAGCAGCCAGCGGCAGCGTGGGTGCTGGCCCCAGCGCGGCCAGAGCAGGGCGCTGAGGGTGAGGAGCGCACGCAGGACGGGCAGGCCGGCGAGCAGAAACAGCGGCGGGGCGGCCCGATGAGCCGCCAGCAGGAGCACGAGCAACCCCGCCTGCGCCAGCACGGGCCGCAGCAGCTGGCGGGTGAGCGGCCAGAGCCGTGCGGCGTGGGGTGGCCGCGGCCACCGTCGCTGCCGCACCCCGCGCACCATCCCGGTGCGGGTGAGTGCGGACGCCGCTGGCAGGCTTTCGGTAATGTGACCGACCCCGAGCCCAAGCAGGAGCGGGAGCAGCGCCAGGGCCAGCAGGCGCGTCACCTGGGCCTGACGGCGACGCGACAGCGGGGCGAGAATGGTATGATGCACGCTCTGCCAGCCTTTCGCGTGTGGGGCATATGAGTTTGTGGTAAAGCTCCATGTACGAGGCTGTCGGCTAATTGATTTTCGAACAGATAATCGAACCGTGTTCTGTGGCATGATACGGGTACAACTATCCAATCAGATCACAAAACACGGTTCAATATGCGCAGTATACCATCACTTCCCTTCGCCGACACGCCCGACCTGCCCGACCTGCCACCCATCGCGCTCGCGGTGCTTGGCGACTACCTGGAGCCGATCCTGGCCTGGGCCACCGGGCGGGTGCTGCGGCCCATGTTCCAGCGCTGCGCCGATCATCCGCTCGTCGCGCTCCATGCCTGGTACGACCCGACCGACGCCGTCGCCGCCTGCGCCGGGTTTCATCACCCCGAGGGCACGCCGGGTCGGTCGCCCGACTATACCATCGCCCAGTTCGTGCGCATGGAACTCGTGCGCGCCTGGGCCGGGGCCTGCTCCGAGCGCGATCTCGAACACATGCTCAGCACCGACTTCTTGGTGCGCTGGTTTGTCGGGCTGCCGCTCATGCAGCGCGGCCCCGACCACAGCACCCTGGCCGCATTCCACGCCCACATGAGCGCCCACGCCCCCGACGCGCTGTTTCGCGATGGCCTGGCCTTCCTGGAGCGGGTCGACCCCGAGCCGCCTGACCAGACGCCGCAGATCGTCGATACGTTTGCGATGGCCAGCCCGGTCACGCCCACCCGCG
>JAAXUL010000867.1 GCA_013336035.1 Chloroflexales bacterium | reverse complement strand
ACCAGCCATGCGCCTCGCATCCGTCACCGTCACCTACGGCCGCACCCTCGCCATCCCGAGGCACGGCCAGGCCCACCTGGAGGTCACGCTCACCGCCAAGGCCGAGCCCGGCGACGACCTGCGCACCCCCGAGGAGCTGCGCGCCGCCCTCGACGCCCTCTGGCACGAGGCCCGCGCCAGCGTCCGCGAGCAGGGCCAGGCCCTGCTGTCACCGCCTGCCCCGAGCAACGGGTAAGGACTAGCCGCGCCAGCGCTGGCACCATCGCCAGCGCTGGCCCATGGAAACACCTATGATCACCGACGCCGACCTGCGCACGAGCTTCCGTACTTTCGTTGTTGACCAGGCCGAGCCCTGGCACCGCGCCCACCTCGGGCGCCTCTACGTCCTCTGGGATGCGTGGAACGCCCGCTTCTTCCATGGCCAGCTCGCGCCGCCCTACATCCTCTTCAGCCCACCCGAGAGCGCCCGCGCCTACGGCGACTGCGCCGGCGTCTCCAGCTTCGGCGGACGCGCCCAGATCCGCATCCGCCCGTCCCTATTGACGGGGACACATCGCCACCTACGTGCTGGCGATGACTTCGCCGAGGGCCGCGCCCGCTTCGTGGCCGACGTGCTGCTGCACGAGTGCATCCACCAGTGGCACTTCGAGATCACCGGCCAGACCGAGGAGAGCTACCACGGCCACGGCCCGGCCTTCGCCGCCATGTGCAACCAGATCGGCGAGCCCCTCGGCCTGCCGCCCGTGCGCGCGATGAAGCGGCGCGGCAAGGACAAGGATCTGCCCTCCTGCGCCCAGTGGCCCATCTGCGTGCGCCACCCCCTGTACTATTTGGGCGCATATGTGCTCGGTCAGGCCGAGGACGACCAGGTCGATGGCGACGACCAGGCCGACGCCGACCAGGCCGAGCAGGGCAACCCTCTCGCCGCCCTGCTCGATCAGATCCTCACCCACATCGACGCCGGGCGCATCCCCCAGGCCCGCACCGAATTGGCCAGGCTGCGCAGAATGGTCTGAGACGACGGCCAGGCCGACGACAGCCAGTGCGCTTCGTGCCTTTCGCGCCTTCGCGTTCGTGTCTTCCGCCCCCTTTCGCGTCGTTCGTGCTCCAAAATCCCGCGCCAGCTGCGCCGACGCGCTGGCGCGGATCATGTTGACTCTTGTTCTTCTACGTATATAATTGTCTTTAGTAGTCGAGAGGAGTTGACTATGCAAGCGACACCTGCGAGCGGTAGCGTTATGCGCAAGCGAATCGTCCTCAAGCCAGAGTTTGCCGAGATCATTGCAAAGGCGGGCTTCAGTATCACGGAGTTTGCCGCAGCAGCAGGCGTGGAACGAACGACGCTCCACGCCCTGATCAACCCATCCCAGCACCCGCAGCGCAAGGGCGGCATGATGCGTACCACCGCCTGGAAGATCGCCAACGCCTACGCTGGCCGCGCAGGCGTCAGTGCTGAGGATGCGTACGCCAAGCTACTTGCCGAGGAGCTGCGCTGATGCGCGCCGACCAGCGGCGACCTGCGCTGCCCCGCCGCGCCTCGCGCCGCCCCTGGGGCGCACCGTGAGCGCCGCCGCCCTCACCCGCCCGCTGCGCGTCTTCCTCTGCCACGCCTCCGGCGACAAGCCTGCCGTGCGCAAGCTCTACCAGCGCCTGCGCGCCGATGGCTTCGCGCCCTGGCTCGATCAGGAGGAGATCATTCCAGGCCAGGAGTGGCAGCGCGAGATCCCCAGAGCTGTCCATACCGCCGACGTCGTGGTGGTCTGCCTCTCACCCACCGCGATCACCAAGGCGGGCTACGTGCAGCAGGAGATCAGCTTTGCGCTCGACATCGCCCAGCAGCAGCCCGAGGGTGCGATCTTTCTCATCCCGCTGCGCCTCGCCGAGTGTGATGTCCCCGAGCGGCTCAGCCGCTGGCAGTGGGTGGACTACTTCGACGCCCATGGCTACGACCGCCTGGTACGCGCGCTGCGTATCCGCGCTAAACAGTTGGCACTGGGCGCTAAGGTGCCTGAGGCTGAAGCTTCTGAGCCTGATACGCCACCCGCGCCCGTCCTTGGCAAGCCGACGCTCAACCCGCGCGACCAGCGCCTGGTCGCGGTGCGCGGGTTGGTCGTCCGCGAGCGCTGGGCTGAGGCTATCGTCGCCTACGAATCTCTGGTCGCCCAGGCTGTCCTGCCCGATCGCGATGCCCAGAGCCTCCGGCGGGCGCAGCATGAGCTCTGGCTCCAGCAGACCTGGGCCCAGGCCGAGGAGTCTGAGACGCGCTGGGATTGGGTGGCCGCAGTGAGCATGTGGGATCTGATCACGGTACGCTGCCCCAATCACCCGGAGGCGGCGGCTCGGCTTCAGCGCGCGCGCACGGAGCAGGTGCTGGCAGAGCAGTCGCAAGATGTGGCCGATCTGGTAGCCCAGGTAGATTGGGAGGCCGCGCTAGCGATGATCGCCGAGATCGAGCGTCAGCGCCCGGGTTATACGTACCCGACGATCCATCTGGCAGCGCTACAGCGGCAGGCCCAGGCTGCGCTGCTCTACGAGCGTGCGGTTGAGCAGGCCGAGCGGGGCGACTGGGCGGGCGTGATTGCAACGTTGAGCGCAGAGAGCACAGTGAGCAGCCCCGAGATTCAGGAGTTGCTGAAGCATGCTCAGGCGATGCAGGCCGCTGAGGAGCGGCGCAAGCGCGAGGAGGCTGAGCGCCGCCATCGCGAGCGCTTTGGCCCTGTCCTCCAGCAGATCCAGGCAGGCAAGTTTGACCAGGCGCTCGCCCAGCTGGAGCCGCTGCTCGCCAACGCGTCCCCTGATCGCGAGGCTGCTGAGCTTGCTGCCCGGATCATCGAAACACCCGCAGCGCCCTTCAAGGATCGTCTGCGCACCGCCGAGCTGGTCGGCAAAGTCGGCGATCCGCGCATCCCAGTGGAGATCGCGCAGTGGCAGGCTGAGCTGAAACGGCGCAACGAAACATTTGGCACGTCGCCAGGCTACTGGTGCTACCTACCCCAAAGGAAGTATCAGATCGGCGGGTGGGGAAAGGGGGAGGAAGCTGCAAACATTCAGCTCCCCGCCTTCTGGATCGCTCGCTACCCGATCACCGTCGCTCAGTATGCACCCTTCGTCGCTGAGGGCTATGGCAAGGACGCCGAACGCTGGTGGACGCCCGAGGGGTGGAAGCGGAAAGGTAAGCGTACCGAGCCGTGGGGTTGGGGCGATTCAACGTACAGCGGCGCCAACCAGCCGGTGATCGGCGTCACCTGGTACGAGGCGACGGCCTACTGCGCCTGGCTCAGCGATCGTCTCCAGAGGCTGCTGCCCGAGGGCTACGTCATGCGCCTGCCTACCGAGGCCGAATGGGAGGTGGCGGCGAGCTTCGACGGCTCTCCCGAGCGCCGGCCCTATCCGTGGGGTGAGGACGAGCCGCCCCCCGAGAGGGCAATCTATGATGCGAGCAACCTGGGGCGCCCGGCCCCGGTGGGCTGCCGCCCTGCGGGGGCTGCGGCCTGCGGGGCTATGGATATGACTGGGAATGTGTGGGAGTGGACAGCGAGCAGTCATAAGAGCTACCCGGCACAGAGCGGAGTGATACAGAAAGACTTTACAAACGATGATTTCGACGTGCCTTTGCGGGGTGGGTCTTGGTATGAAGATAGTACAAATGCTCGCTGCGGGGCGCGGCTCAGGGATCTTCCCGTCAACTACCTCCACAACCTCTACGGTTTTCGGGTGTGTGTGTCCCCTCCGCTCTTGCAATAGCCGATAGCCGATCTGGCGATCATGGTGGCCACTCTAGTTGCCGTGCTGGCGCTGGTCGCCGTCGTGCAGCCCACGGCGAGCGCGGTGCTCGACAAGGTGCTGCCGAGCACCATAGTCAGCAGCGGCA
>JAAXUL010000866.1 GCA_013336035.1 Chloroflexales bacterium | reverse complement strand
CCGCTATCGACGTGCCATCCTTGCGCACGCCGGCGAGCGTCTGATCCGCCAGGTTCGGCGTCGCGTCGGCAGGGTCGAGCGTGGCGAGCGCGGGCAGGAGCAGGCCAAGGGGCTGGCCGAGCACTTCGGGGGCGGCGTAGCCAAACAGCTGCGCGGCGGCCCGATTGAAGATCGTGACCCGGAACTGCGGGTCGGCGCCCAGGATCGCGTCGTCGGTGAGGGCCAGCATGTGGATCAGGTGGCCCAGCGGGGTCTGTGGCGCCAGTGAATCACCAGAGTCGACCGACTCGGGGAAATCGCCAGCCGAAGGGGGTGTCCCGTCTTCCATGATGACGCCTTTGTGCTGCTGTTGCCGTGCGGACTGGGCACGCAAACGATAGTGAACGTGGCGCTCCCGCGGCTGAGAAGTGCATACCCTCAGAGCCCGGAGCCAGGGCCATAGATGCATGATATGGTGGGCAGTCACAGGCCATGCACAGATGCAAAGCGATCTGCTCGAGCGCCTCGGCCCCGGTCACAGCGGTGGCCAGGGCCGAACCTGCCCCCTCAGTGGCGATTGCGGTCGACGGAAGGCAGATCACGCTGCTCGGTGGTATGATCGTGCCCATGTGGTGTGCATAGCTCGGGCGACCAGCGCTCTTATCCACCCAGATCCGCAGTCTATGCCTGCCCGTAGGTCCTGTTGCCGAAGGGTGCGATGAGCGCAATGAGCCCGCCCGCGTAACGCGCAATTGACCGCCCCGCCGCGGTCAGTCGCCGCACTGGCAGGGCGCGCCTCCCGGTCCTAGATCTCTGGCATAGGTTTAAGGAAAATTAAGACATATCCAGCATTAATGTCTGGCATGTCGGGAGCATGGCTGTGCAAGGTCAGAACATCAGGAAGGCGTGTGTCGGGATTTTCTTCAAACAAACGGCAGGCATAACATTGACAAATGCTGTGCGGATGAGCTGATCCAGGGCTCGCCGCCATGGTAGAGTCGTGGTGGCACAAGGTGGTGCCATCGTCACTTCCCCTTTCACGATGTACTTGTGCAAACAGCCCCTCGGCAATGGTGACGAGGGGCTCGTTGTGACAACTCGCTAAGCGCGAACAGGCGCTCGGGCCTGCCCTTGGGGCGCCCCTCAAGCAGAATGGAGGAGGCGTGTATGAAGCCATACCACGATTACCACGTCGGTGAGCGCGTCCGGCTGACGTGCCCGTATGCCGGTGGACAGGTGGGCGAGCAGGGCGATATTGTACAGGTCAAGCGCGATGCCGAGGGGCATGTGCTCTCGCTGGATATTGTCTTCCACGAGCGGGCCGAGACGACCCGCGGGACCACGGTCTACCCACGGGAAGTCGAGCCACTCGGCTCGTCCGCTGAGGATAGCCGTGGTGACCATCCGGAGTTGGCGCTCACTCTGGGTCTGCGGTGACCTGCCATCCCAAGCGTGAGCCGTCCGCGCCCCTGTGGCGTGCATCCTGGTTCAGGGCCGACGAGAAACTGTCACCCGCCCCTACCGCCGACTGCGTCTCAGGGTGCAGACCGGTACTGGGAGGACGCAGCGCATCAGAGGCCCACAACCCGCTCACGCATCGTGGGCACAAGTACAATCATCACACCCCCAGCATCTGGCCGGGGGTGTGATGATTCCGTCTCCCGCTCCGCGCACGGCTAGACACGCCTCGTGGGGAGTGTTGGACCGGGCCGTGCAGCCCGCGCAGGGCTGAGGGTTGTGCTACGATACTTGCATCCATCCTTGCCCTGTGTCTGCTTGCACGATAGCAGCTGGGATCCTGAAGGTGCTATGGAGTCGGACACAGCTGTGCCCGTCCGCTTTCTCGATCCCTGGCTGACATGGTGCAGGTGTCTGAACGACTGCTCTCTTGGACGCAGGCGCACAACCGTCGCGCGGCCACAGCGATCACGGTGGTCTTGTGGTTGCAAGCTGACCACGGAGGTGGCTGTGGCCGCTGGCTCGACCTCCAGATACTATAGAGGGGAAGCTATGCACAATCACGCCGCGTCCAGCGTGATGGACCTGATCCGCGGCGCTGCTCACTCGCTCACCGGCGCGGCGACTGATTACGACCCGTTGCTGGAGCTGATTGGCGATGCCCGCGTGGTACTGATTGGCGAGGCCACCCATGGCAGCCACGAGTTCTACCGCGAGCGCGCCCTGATCACCCAGCGCCTGATTGCCGAGCGCGGCTTCACCGCCGTGGCCGTGGAGGCCGATTGGCCCGCCGCCGCTCAGGTGGATCGCTTTCTCCAGGGTAGCGACGACACGGCCCTTGACGCGCTCGCCGGCTTCCAGCGGTTCCCAAGCTGGATGTGGCGCAACACCGTGGTGCGCGACTTCCTCAGCTGGCTGCGCGCCCACAACGACGCACGCCGCGCCTCTGCGCCGCCGGTGCGCTTCTATGGACTCGACCTGTACAGCCTCTACGAATCGATCGCGGCGGTGCTCGACTACCTGGCCACGGTCAACCCGCAGGCGGCCCAGCAGGCTCGCCAACGCTACGCCTGCTTCGAGGAGTTTCACCCCGATCCGCAGCACTACGGCTATGCGATAAGCTTCGAGGCCGCCGACTCGTGCGCGGACGCGGCGGTGGCGCAGCTGCTGGAGTTGCAGCGCCGCGCCTCCACCCTGATGCGCTACGATGGGCAATCGGCTGAGGACGCCTTTTTCGTGGCAGAGCAGAACGCGCGGGTGATCAAGAATGCCGAGGCGTACTACCGCAGCATGTTCCGCGGTCGCGAGGCCTGGAACCTGCGCGACACCCATATGGCGGAGACGCTCGATGCCATCCTGGCCCATCTCAGCCGGCAGGGGCAGCCCGCCAAGATCGTGGTCTGGGCGCACAACTCGCATCTGGGCGACGCCCGCGCCACCGAGATGGGCCAGCAGGGTGAGCTGAACCTCGGCCAGCTGGTGCGCCAGCGCTACGGCCGCGACGTGGTGACGATCGGCTTCAGCACCTATAGCGGTACGGTCACCGCAGCTGCCGACTGGGACGCGCCGACCGAGCGCGAGCGCGTGCGCCCGGCCCTGGCGCGGAGCTACGAAGCTCTGTTGCACACGGTGGTCACCAGCGCAGAGCGGGCCGTGGGTGCGGCAGCGACGCCTGACGCGGGCCACCCTGACGTGCTCTTGCTCCTGCGCGATGATCCCGCCCTGGCCGAGGGGCTCCGCGCCCCACGCCTGGAGCGCGCTATCGGTGTAGTCTACCGGCCCGCAACCGAGCGCCGGAGTCACTACTTCTCTGCACGGCTTGCCGACCAGTTCGATGCGCTGATCCACCTCGACGAGACGAGCGCAGTCGAGCCGCTGGATCGCTACGCCGGATGGGAGCAGGGCGAGGTGCCGGACACCTTTCCAACCGGCCAGTAGCCTGGCCGCCAGGCAATGTTTCCTTCCTTGGCCGCACTTCAGCGTGGGAACGCTGGATCGCGCACGCTGGGATTTCGACTGATGCGGCCTGAGCTCTCATGCACGAGCGTCGCTTATGGCGGAACTAGGCCGCGGCGCCAGATCGCCCTCAGGCGGAGGCGTCATCCCGGACGAGTTCGGCGAGCACCGCCCACAGCTCCTGCGGCTCCACGGGCTTGGGCACGTAGCGCTGGAAGCCCGCGGCCAGCACCCGCAGGCGGTCCTCCATCCGCACGTAGGCCGTCAGTGCCACCGCTGGGGTGGCGCCGCCATCCTCGGGGGCCAGCGCCCGCACCTGGGCGATCAGCCAGTAGCCATCCTCGTCGGGCATCGCAATATCCGACACCAGCACCGCCGGGCGCCACTGGCCCAGCACCGCCAGCGCTTCCCGCGCCGCCGCGCGGCGCTGGACCACCGCCCCGCAGGTGGTGAGCATCTCCGCCAGGATCTCCAGCACC
>JAAXUL010000865.1 GCA_013336035.1 Chloroflexales bacterium | reverse complement strand
GATCAGCCCGGCGCGGCTCACCGGCGTGGCGGCTGTGGCCCTCGGGCTCACACTGCTGCTCTACTACTCGGCGCCGGTGTATCTGGGCGGGGGCCTGGGCCGAGGCGGCGCGAGCGGCGCGGGCACGCTCCCGGGGCGAATCCTGGCCGAGACGGCCCTGGCGGTTCTGGGGCTGGCGCCGCCGAACAGGCGGGCTCTGGCGATCCCGACACTGCTGGGCGTGGCTGCAGTCGCCGGGCTGGGGCTGCTCTGGGCGACACGGGCCACGCGGCCAAGGGCGGCGGCCCTGCGGGCGACCCTCGCGGCCTGGTGGGCCGGCACGCTGCTCACACAGGGGCTGCTGCTGGTGGCCGACCAGGGCGTACGCTGGGCCATCTTCCTCTACCCGGCGCTCTGCCTGAGCGCGGGGGCGCTGCTGGATGCCCTTTGGCGGCGGGGGCGGGCGGGGCGCCTGGTGGCGAGCCTGGCTATGGGGGCGATCATCGCCTACGGGCTCGCGACCTGGGCCGCCCAGGTGCGCGACTACTACCACATATAGCAAGACGCCCCTTGCGGGGCGTCGCTACGGACGATGAAGGCCCAGGGCCTTACACCTCTCCGCGGGCGATATCGCGGACAACATCAGTGACCGAAAGGACACCGACGGGCTTGTGACCCTCGCCCGCCTCCTCGATCACAACTACGCGGTGAATGTGGCGCTCCATCATAAGCTTGCTGGCCTGCTGAAGGCTGTCGTCCTTGTGGACCGAGACCACATCGGTGACCATGATGTGGCCGGCGGTCAGGCCGCGCCAGTGCTTCCAGTACTGCTCGTAGAGCCGCGCGTTCACCAGGTCGGTGCGCGAGATCAGCCCGATCATATGGCCTTCGTCGTTCACGACTACCAGGGCGCTCACATCGTTCTCCGACATGTTGCGGGCGACATCCTGGATAGGGGTTTCGCGGGTGCATGTGAGCACGCCATGGTGCATGACCTCGCCGACCAGACGGTCCATACGCGGTGATCCTTTCGCGGAAAACGACATGACTTGTGAAGATAGGTACATTCAAGTGTAGCCGGTCTGACACATCGCGTCAACTACCAAAGCGGGTAGGGGCACCCACTGGGCGCCCCCTCCAACAGGTGGTATAATAGATTACCGTCGCGACCAGGTGGCGATGTTCCAGGTGAACGGCGCCGTCGGGTCAGCGCCCACCCCGGTCAGGGATGGGCTCGCCAGCACCAGATCCACGCGCTGGAAGAGCGGCAGCACTGGGATCTCTTGCGTAAAGAGTTGCTGCTGGCGCAGGTAGGCCGCGACTCGTTCCTCGCGGCTCAGCGAAGTGGTAGCGACACGGATAGCCCGGTCGGCCTCGAAAAAGCACCAGCCAGGGAAGTTGTTGCCGGTCCAACCGTTGCTCTCGTTGGGCACGCCGGCGCAGCTCCATCGCTCCCAGCCTCGCGGGTCGGGGCCGGCGATCCAGGCGAACAAGGCTAGCTGGAAGGTGCGGCGAAAGAGCGGGCCATCGGGGCTGTACAGCCCCGCAGTCGGCACCTCCTGGAGTGAGAGGCCAACCCCGACGGCTGTCAGGTCGTCGCGAATACGTTGGGCCGCTGCCAGGCGCAAAGCTGACCCCTGGGTGGTTACCAGGCTCAGGGTCAGAGGTTGCCCGCCCGTCTCGCGCAGGCCATCGCCATTCGCGTCGACGATGCCGGCCTCATCGAGCAGGCGCCGGGCCTCGTCGGGGTTATATGGGTAGCGCGTAAGCTGGTCGGCAGGCGCCGCGGCCCAGTGCCCCGCGACGATCCAGCTATCGAGGACCGCGCCGTAGCCGCCTAGCAGATCGGCGACCATGGCCTCACGGTTGATCGCATGGGCGATAGCCCGGCGGACCCTGATGTCCTGAAGTACACCAACATCGAGGTTGAAGTCGAGGTGCTCCCAGATTGGGCTGGGCACAGTGCTGACCCACAGCGCGCCGGCATCCGCGTCGGCCTTGATCGCCGCCAGTGCCTCCGGCGACGGCTGCTCTACCGCGACCACGTCGAGGCTACCACCTCCCACCGAGCTGCGCAGCAGGTCGAGGTTGTCGCGGAAGATAAAGCTTACTGTGTCTATCGGGCCGGTCGGCCCAGCGTAGTGGGCGTTGCGGACAAGGCGCAGGCTCCCCTGGTCGCGCCGCTCGACCGCGTATGGCCCGTAGCCGACGGGCAGCAGGGCGAATTCGCTCGTCCGCAGCTCGGCGGGGTCGCGGGCCTCGAGCAGGTGGCGCGGCAGAGGTGTGAAGTAGGTCGTAAGGTAGGCCGGGTCGATGAAGTCGGGCTTAAGCACCGCCCTGGTAGTATGGTCGTCCACCTTCTCGTAGCGCTCCAGCAGATCGAGCTTGCCCAGGGTCTCCTGGCCAAGGTTTACCTGCCGTGCCAGATTGTAGGCGAAGACCGAGTCGTCGGCGGTGAGCGGGGCCCCATCCGACCACACAAGGTCAGGGTTCCAGTGGAAGGTGACGCTGATCTGCTGCACCTGGGTGATCGTGTCTGTGGCCGTGGTGGTGACGGCGCCAGTCTGATCAAGGTAGACGTCGACCATGCTCACCGTCACGTCGCCGCTCTCGGCCGTCGGCACCCGCTCGAGGACGCCGGTGGTCGTATAGGTGTAGCCCACGGCAAGCAGCGGCGCGGGGAAGATCAGCTCGCTGATCGGGGTGGTCGCCCGCTCGTCGACGCTGTCATCGTAGTAGGGCAGCAGGTCGCCCGGGTCGGTCAGCAGCCCAATGCGCACGCCGCTCTCGCCGACAGCGGCGGTCTCCACCGGCGCCACGCTGGCCTCGGGCGAGGCGCTCGCCCCAACCACGGCAGGCGCGGTCTCCCCCGCTGTGGGCGCCGCGGGGGGCGCCGTTGGCAGCGCGGCGACGGGAGTCGGACGGGCCACACCACCCTGGATCTCGCAGCCGACAAGGGCCAGGGTCAGAAGGAGCAGGAGAGAGCGCTGTATCGTTCGCATCATTGTCGTGTTTCTCGCTAGTGTTCGTCACGCCGCCACCTGAGGCGGCGGCACAGAGGCAAGTCGTTTGAAGCCAGGCCCCCCCTCCAGAGAGCGAGGGAGGCGCGCCATCAGTATAAAGCAGGTTGTACTATGCTATTTCTGCTGACCGCCGAGACCATTCCGGTCGATCAGCTCCTCCACGGCACCCACCCCCAGACGCTCAGGCAGGGGCGCGACCTACACCGCAAGGGGGCGGCAACTGTCACGGAGAGCACCGGAACCTCGGCAGTGGTCCTGGTCTCCGAGGGCAACGGGTCGCCCTACGAGGTCAAGATCAGCATCTCGGGCAACTTTGTGCAGCCCCAGTGCGCGTGCCGCAACACCTTCGGCTGGGGCCTCTGCAAGCATCGGGTCGCCGCCCTGCTGGCTCTGCGCGACCATCTGCGCACCAACCCGCCCCCCGTGTGGCGCGCCGTCCTCGACCAGGCGATCAAGTCCCCCACCCGCGCCTCGGTCGCCCCGCCCAGCGGCAATGTGATCATCTTCAGCATCCAGGAGCGAGGGCAGGCCTGGAATGTGGTCCCCTACAGCCTCAGCGGGCGCATGCTGCCCCCGGGCCACGACGGCGACAGCGAGATCATCACCGCGGCCATCGAGCGCCAGAAGCTCTACGAGCAGCTCAAGCCGCTGCGCAGCCAGATCAGCCCCGAGAGCTTCCCGACGATGCCGCTAGCCGCCGTCGCCGCCGCCAACACCGCCATCGCCGCGGCCAGCGGCGGCGGCAGCTACGGCGCATGGTACACCGGCGCGAAGACGATCGCGACGCTTCTGGCTATGCTGCCCGGCTGCATCGTCTACGGGGGCGACGAGCAGCAGCCGATCATCGGCGGCCGCCTCGCCGTCAGCAGC
>JAAXUL010001624.1 GCA_013336035.1 Chloroflexales bacterium | reverse complement strand
CCCGCGACCAAGCAGGACGGCGCAGGTAAACAGTGCGCCAGGAAAAAGTCTCGGCCTCATCACTGGACCTCCGCAAGGCTAGCTGACACCTCGCCTCAATGAGGCTGGGGCTTGAGCCGCTTGAACAGGTCACCCTGATAGGCGATGCCCGCCGCAGCGAGCAGCAGCGCGAGCGAGCGAGGTGGCGAGCAGCCCGTCCAGCCCGGGCAGCAGGATGCTGATGCCGCGCATCGTCAGCACCGACCCCACGAGCCTGGCGAGGATGATCACCGCCCAGTCTTTGAAGCGGTTGACCAGCACAGCCCCGACGCAGCCGCCGACCAGGGCCAGGGCCCACTCCTGCGCAGCAGCACCACCAATGCGCAACGCTTCCAGCGGAGCTGGAATGATCCTGGCTGATGAGCGAGCGCCCGTCCGAGCGGACGGGAGATCACATGCTCGGCCGTACGTTGCGGGAGCGGCGGTTGTGCGCTGTAATCAATCGTAGGCCGCGTGTGCCACCTCGGGCTCGGACGAAGGAGGAGCGTATGCTCGCGATGCAACTGTGGCGCTGGGGGCTGGTCGGGATGGTCGCGGCACTGCTGGCCCTTGGGGCCGGCCAGTCCCCGGCCAGCGCCGCCTTCGGCTTTGGCGACACCTACCGGCTGGCCGCCGACCAGACTCTCCCCAAGGACCTCTATGTGATCGCCAACGAGATCGTGATCGAGGGCACCGTCGAGGGCGATCTGGCCGTGATCGGGCGCCGGGTGCTGATCACAGGAACGGTCAAGGGCAACACCAACGTGCTCGCCGCGCGGATCGAGCTGGATGGGCAGCTGAACGGCTTCATCCGCACCATCGGCGCCGCTCAAATCACCCCGCGCCCGGTGACACCCGGGGCCACATCCCAAGGCACCATCCTCCCGGCGCGCTACCTGCCGTCGGGCGTTCGCGCCCAGGCGACCCCGCCGGCCCAGGTCGCCGGCGAGGAGCGGCCCTGGATGGCGACGGCGCTGCTCGCCCTCGGCTTCGCCCTGCTGGGTGCCGCGCTGCTCTGGCTGGCCCCCCAGGCCCTGAACGAGCCCGCCCGCCAGCTGGAGGGGCGGCCCTGGCTGACGGCCCTGATCGGCATCCTGACGGCGCAGTTCTTCGTGCTGATCCCGCTCGGCACCGCGCTGCTCGTCCTGCTGATAGCCTTCTTCTGGAGCTGGTTCCCGGCTATGCTGCTGGTGCTCTTCATCTTCGCCGGCTTCGGGCTGCTCTGGTTCCTCAGCCCCCTGATCACCGGCGTCTGGCTGGGGCGGTGGGCCAACGCGCGTCTGGGCCGTGCGCCGGAGAGTCGCGCGGCGCAGCTCCTCGCCATCGTGCTCGTGGCGCTGCTCGGTCAGCTTCCCAGCGTCGGCGTCCTCGTCTCCCTGGTGAGCTTCGTGTTCGCCGTCGGCGCTCTGGCCACACCCCGACGGCCCGCGGAGACGACGGCGCCCGTGCCAGCCCCGCAGACCGTGCCGGCATAAGATGAAGACGCCACGAGTTGACGAGTCGTAGCGGGC
>JAAXUL010000864.1 GCA_013336035.1 Chloroflexales bacterium | reverse complement strand
CGCCCAGTCGCCGCAGGCCAGGGCGACCCCGCCGAGCTGGGAGTGAGCCCGCGCCACGGCGTAGCTATCGCCTGCCTCGGTGTAGCGGTCGAGGGCCGCTGCGTAGTGCTCACGGGCCTCCGCCCATCGTCCTTCAGCTTGGGCGATGGTACCAAGCTGGTAGCGCGTGTGAGCCTGCCGGTAGCCCTCGCCGAGGGCCTCGAGGAGCGTAAGCGCCTGCCCATAGTGGACCCGGGCCTCCGCCCACGCCCCCTCCGCCTGCGCCACCATCCCCAACTGGTGGGCCGTGCCCGCCTGCTCGAAGCGGTCGCCGAGGGTGGTGAAGATCGCCAGGGCCTCCGTGTAGTGTGCCCGCGCGTCCGCCCACCGGCCCTCGGCCTGCGCCACGGTGCCGAGCAGGTGTGTGAAGTGGGCCCGCCCGTCCTGGTCGTCGAGGGATGCGGCGATCCCCAGCGCCTCTGTGTAGTGCGCCCGGGCCTCTTCCCACGCGCCACGGGCCTGCGCCGCAAGGCCAAGCCCGCGAAGATCCGCCGCGTGTTGTCGCGCGCGCTCCCGAAGGTCGTCCGTCATTCCCTCACCCCAGCGTCCATTCAGGTCGTCGGCAACGCCTTCACGCGGCTTCGTACGCCCGAGCATCACCACGTCGCCACACGGGCCGCCAGCCTGAGCAGGTCGTCCGCAAAGGCCTCGGGCGTATCTTCGCCGGCGTCGAAGGCGAAGAGCGGGCTGTCGGGCTCAGAGAACAGGAAGAAGTTTCCCTGCAGCATCCCGCAGCAGGGGCAGGTGTTCGCCCAGTACCTATCTCGGACCGTCTTCGAGTAGCGCAGCTGCACCGTGCGCGGCCGCCCCGCCGCCGGAGGGGTTTGCTGCTCCTCTGCCTCCTGCCCAGGCCAGGCGAAGAGCAAGATCTCCTCGTGGCACTTCCAGCACTCGCCGACCGTGTAGCGGTAGAAGGTGGGGGGCAGGGGCACCCCCGTCCGCGCCGCGACCTCGGCCGCCTGCTGCTGAAACCGCTGGTAGGCCTCGCGGCAGCGCGCGCACACGATGGGGCGCAGGTGGTCCCGGAGGGGCTCCCAGCGGGCAGGGTCGCGCAGCACCGCCTCGCCGGCGACCTCAATGAACGGGATAGGAAGCCGGGCGGCCTTGGGCTCGTCAACGGCGTGTTCCACCCGGACCTCCACCGCGGCCAGGGGCGCGTCGGCCTGGTCGACCAGCACGACGTCGGCGATAGAGCCGTCGGGCAGGCGCTGCTCCAGCAGTGCGCGGGCGACCGTGTCCGGCACGCGCTGCTCGTGGGCCGTCCCACAGCTGCGGCAGGCCCGGGCGAGGATCGGCGCCGGCGCAACACCGCGTTTCCACTGCTCCACCGCCTGCTGGATAAGGAGCTTGGCGACGTAGTGAAGGACGCTCTCGCCGCTACAGGCGTGCTCACCTTTGTGCGCAAAGTGGGCCACCCGCTGCGGACCGGCGCGGAAGATGAGCGGCGAGCGGCAGGCGGGGCACAGGTAGGACTGCCCCTTGACCGCCTGGGCTGCCTCGACAACCTCTCCCTCGGGCGTACAGGCAAACTGGATGGTGCGGTCACCCATCGCTCTCTCTCCGAGCCTCATCCCAGTGTGACACCCGCACCCCTGAGAAGCGCCCGGGTGAGGGTTTGTGCGTCACTCCCTGGGCTTACCCCTCCCCCTCAGCCGGGCGCTCCCCCTCGAGCAGCCATCGGCAGGACACGCCAAGGACAGAAGCGAGCGCGATCAGCTCCGCGGCGTTCAGCAGGCTCTCGCCATTCTCGATGCGGCTGAATTGCGTTCGCGTGATCGGCACGCGCGCGGCGGTCATCTCAGCGCGGACCTGCGCCTGGGTGAGCCGGAGCTCGCCCCGGCGCGCTTGCACCCGCGCCCCCATCGCCTGCGCAATCGCGCGCTCGTAGTCCGTGTACTCCTCCAGGATGTCCTTGCTGCGTTTGGGCATAAAGATGGAGCTACGTCAGGGAGCCAGGTCGTATCAGATACGGCTCGTGCCAGGCGCGCCAAGCCCACGGGCGGGCGGAACAGCCGACGAGGCGACGCCTATCACCCGGCTGGACACCGGCCTGGCGGGCGGGGTGGCTATGGGCCCATCGTTCGGAGACGTGCAGGCCCATGCGGGGAGACCTCTATCCCTTCCCTGAGGGAAGAACGGGGTATAGAGTAGCACACTCTTTCGCGGCCTGCCAGAAGAGGGGTTGACACAAAGTCGTATCTCTGATATACTGCCTTCCGTGATGTCTATTTACACAGTAGTGGAGATTCTATGCAAACTCTATCAATCGTCCTGACCGCTAACATCCCTTCTGTGGATGACTTTACCCGCCACTACCCGAACCTCGGCCCACACGCGCGGGGCAAGTGGCGCTTCGTCTTCGACCTCTTGATGTCTCCCGACTGCTACCACAGGGCCAGGGTTGCGACCCTTGATCTGGAGCTGCCGGCAGTGGCAGGTGTCGCGGCGGCGTGCTACCAGGCCGTGCAGAGCCAGCAGGAGGTCGAGTGGGATGACAACCTCAAGCGCTTTATCGGCGCGGTCGTCTGTAACCTGATGGAGGCGAACGGCTTTGAGAAGACCGGAAGAAAAAAGGCGATCCCCCACCCGGCCTTCACAAAGGGTGAGTTCTATCGCCTGGCAAGCGGCAGCTAATGCTCTGTCGGAAGCAAAGATATCCTCCTACGATCCTCGGGTAACGAAGGAGAGCGCGAGATGCGAAGAACACAGGTCGTGTACGAGCTAGCCCAAACCCTGGTGGCCCTGTTAGCCCCTCGGATCGGACCGACGATCACCGGCGATAGCTTTATCCTGATCGAGAACGACCGGGATTTACGCCTGAGGTACGACTACGCCGTTTCCCTCCTGGGGGAGCATGTGGTCAACAGTAGGCTCGCCCAGTACATCAGCCAGATCACGGGGCGTGTGGCTTCAGGACGGAGGCTCAAGACAAGCAGCCGCCTCGTCAAGAGTGGGCGATACTCAGAGCTTGTTCCAGACGGCACGCGTGACCCCAGCTCAGAGCAAGAAGAGTGAGCACGCGAGGCTCACCCTCCATCCAGGTAAGCAGCATGGGCACGCGGGCTGAGCAAGACCTCCCCCGCTCCGCGCAACTATCGGCGAGTCATGCTGAGGATGCTGCCCGACCCAGCGTGGCTTCGCCCCGGGAGCGAAGACCCTATCGCTTGCTCTGTCTTGGGGATGTTGGCCCGACCAGAACCTCCATGCCAGCGGCGCATGCAGCCCCGAGCAGACAGGAACGATAAGAACAATTATCGTTCCTGTTTCCCCGCGCTCCCCTGCCCGAATCACCCCAACGAGAACGATAAGCTGTTGCCGCACGGGCGTTTTGCTGCTACAATGACGAGAACGATAAGGTGAAGCCGCACACCCCGCTCACCGTCCTGCCACCGGAGACGCTGATGCCAAAACAGTTTGCGCTCCCGCTCAGCGACGACGATGAGGCAGACCCACCCCTCGAGATCGACTCCCTCTCGCCCCCTTCGTCCAACGGCGTAGGGGTAGAGCAAGCACTGCGCCCCCACGATGAAGGACTCCCGATGACCGATGAGAACGGCAGCTTGTCCCAGCGGACAGCGCCCCTCTCCCCCTTCCGCGACTTTGATATCTCCCTGCTCGCCCTGAGCCAGGTGCGGGGCGTAGGGCTCAAGACCCTCCGCGCCCTCTACGAACACTTTACTGACCTGAGCACGGTGTGGGCTACCCCCCTCGACGAGCTCGCCGCTACCCTCCAGCGGCTCAAGGTCAAGGACAGCGCGACCATCGCCGCCACCATCGTGGGCGAGCAGGAGGCGCTACGGGCCGATGCCCAGCGTGAGCTCTACCGGCTCCGCG
>JAAXUL010001623.1 GCA_013336035.1 Chloroflexales bacterium | reverse complement strand
TGCTCCCGCAGCTGCGCGCGCAGCGCAGGGCTGTCCCCGGCCGCCTGGGCCGCTGCCACCGCGGCCGCGTACTCGGCCACGCCAGCCGCCATCTGGGCCGCCGGGGCCTGCTGGGCGACCAGCGCGCTCAGCTCATCGCGGCGCGCCTCCAGCAGCGCCCGGCGCACATCATCGCGCGCATCAGGTGGTGTGAAGGTCACCCGCAGCTCCTCGGCCTGGCGCTTGAGCGGGTAGAGCGGTGCGCCCGGTAGGCTGGCCGCCGCCGCATAGCCGGTGCCGAGTACGGCCAGCAGGAGCGCCAGGGCCACCCCCGCGAGGCGCATGCCAACCGTGGGCCAGCGCACTGCGCGCTGGGGGCGGGGCGGCGAGGCCGGCGGCGCCGGGTGGGGTGCCTCCGCCGCCAGGCGGGCAAGGAACTGGTCTGTCGCCACGGGGCCAAATGAGGGCGGCTCGGGCAGGGCGCGTAGCGACGCCAGGCGCGTCGTGAGCGCACGCTGCCAGGCGTCGCCCGGGGGGACGGGATCCATCGCGGGGTCAGCCATCGCCGCGCTCCTCTTCCTCGGCCAGGACGACGCGCAGCCGGGCCAGGGCCCGGTGCTGCATCTGCCGGCACGCATTGCTCTGCTTGCCCAGGACGACGCCGATCTCCTCGAACGAGAGGTCCTCGACAAAGCGCAGCAGGATGAGCTGCTGCCACTCCGCGCTGAGCCGGCGCACCGCCCGCAGCAGCGTGGCCTGCTCCAGCTGGAGCTCCAGCGCGCTCGCCGGCCCGTCCAGGGTCGGCATCAGCGGGCCATCGTCGGGCAGCGAGGCCTCGCCATGGCGGGTGCGGTAGTAGTCCACGACCTCGTTGTGGGCGAGCCGCAGAAACCAGGAGCGCACCGAGGCGCCCCGCTCCTGCAAGCGCGCGACCGAGCGCCAGGCATTGAGGAAGACCTCGGCCGTGAGGTCCTCGGCGACATCCTGGCGCTCGGTGCGGTAGGCAATGTAGCGGTAGACGCGCATGCGGTGCCGCTGGTAGAGCAGGCCGAAGGCCGCGGTGTCACCCGCGCGGGCCCGACTGAGGAGCGCCGGATCGTCCAGCGTCTCAAGCGCTGACGCCGGCGGAGCAACCCCCGCGCCAGGGGCCGGCTCGCGGCGAGAAAACGGCCAGAACATCGTGCCCTCGACAATGAGCAGAGATGCCAACCGGGCAAGGCGGCACGCGCGCCCCAGCAGAACCAGGAGCGCGTGTGCGCCTGCAGCCAGGGGAGCAGGGAGCGGGTGCAGGCGGGACGATGGCATCCGCCCGGCACCCTGGCGACACCATCAGTCCAGCGCGTGAAGTAGGCGTGCCGGGGGTGCCTTACGCATCCCCGGCACGCACCGCCGACGTGTTACGGGCGGCCAGGTCCGTGCTGCGGGGGCTCGCGTGGCTGGCGGGCGCATCGGTTGTCGCCGCCCTGACAGCCGCGGTGCTGATGCTCTGGAGCGACGGACCCGACTATGGAGCGGACGAGCCGTATTCATGGCGAGGCGCCTATGCGATCT
>JAAXUL010000863.1 GCA_013336035.1 Chloroflexales bacterium | reverse complement strand
CGAGCGGCACGCCGAGTCGCCGGGCGACCCCCTCGTCCCAGCGCTCGCGGCGGATGTCGAAGCAGTGCAGGCCATAGGCCTGGGTGTAGTCGCAGGTCGCCTCGCCGGTCATGCGGGCGACCAGGAAGCCCGTCGCGGTGAGGAACCAGCGCGCCGCCGCGAAGACGCCCGGGCTGTGGCGCCGCAGCCAGACCAGCTTCGGCGTGATGTAGGCCGCGTCAAGCGGGTTGGCCGTCAGCTCCACCATACGGCCCGCGTCCGGGGCGCCTCGCAGCTCGGCGGCCTCGGCCTCGGCCCGCCGGTCGAGCCAGATCATCGCCGGGGCGAGCGGGCGAAAGGCCCCATCGACGGGGACCAGGCTCCAGCCGATGCCGTCCACCCCTACGCCGGCCACCGCCCGCGGGTCGATGCCGGCCTTTGCCACGACCGCCGGCACCGTGGCGCGGACGGCCCCCCACCAGCGCTCGGGGTCGATCTGCGCCCAGAGCGGCGCGGGGCGATCCAGGTCGTAGGCGAGGGCGGCCTCTGCCACCAGGTCGCCCTCGGTGGTCCAGAGGGCGGTCTTGGTGCTCGACGTGCCCTGGTCAACGGTGACAATATACAATGTCGCGCTCCCCACGAGGCGCCGCTACTGCGCGATCACCCCATCGAGGTCCCACAGGTCCTCCCAGCGCTGGTTTTCCTTCCAGAGGAAGACCTGGCCCTTGATCAGGCGGCAGTTGCGGTCGATGCCGGCGATGGCGCGCATCTCGTCGTCGCTCAGGGGCTCGCCCACCACGCCGCGCAGGTTGGCGAGGTAGTTGGCGCGCTTCGTCGAGAAGGGGATGGGCGTCTGGCCGCGCTGCACGGCCCACTTGAGGCAGACCACGGCGGGGTGCACGCCTAGGCGCTCGGCGATGGCGACGACCACGGGGTCCTCGATGTCGACCGTGTCCTCGGCGGTGCGGTCGCGCTCGGGGCGGGCCGGCGAGCCAATCGGCGAGTAGCCGATGGCAGCGATGCCGTTGGCGACGACGTAGGCGAACAGCTCGGGCTGCTGGAAGTGCGGGTGCAGCTCCATCTCGTTGGCCGCCGGCCTGATGCGGGCGTCGCGCAGCAACAGCTCGAGCTTGGAGATCGTCATGTTCGAGGTGCCGATATGGCGCACAAGGCCCGCGTCCACCAGCCGCTCAAGCTCCTGCCAGGTCGCCATATAGCGCTCGTGGATGTAGGGCCTGGCGTCGGGGTTGCGCGCGTGCACGTCGACGCCGGGGGCGTGGTGGTTGGGGAAGGGCCAGTGGATCAGGTAGAGGTCGAGGTGATCGAGGCCCAGGTCGCGCAGCGACTGCTCGCAGGCCGGGCGCACATCCCGCGGGTTGTGCCGGTTGTTCCAGAGCTTCGAGGTAACCCAGAGCTGCTCGCGGGCGATGCCGCCGGCGATGACCCGGCGTAGCGCCCCGCCGATCTGGGCCTCGTTGCCGTAGACGGCGGCGCAGTCGAAGTGGCGGTAGCCGACCGCGGCGGCCCCAACCACGGCCTCGGCGACAAGCGCGCCGGGGGTGTGGTCCGAGCCGAAGGTACCGAGCCCGATCGCGGGCATGCGGGCGCCGGTGTGCAGCAGCCGCTGGGGCACCGCGCCCGGGTCCACACCGTCCTCCGCAATGGCAAAGGCGTCCGGGGAGATCTGGCTCATAGGGGTTCCTCTCGCTAGCCCTCTGCCGGGGGCGGCCCGCTCGAGCGGCGCACGCGCAGCTCGGTGGGCAGGATGACTGCGCGGGGCTCGGCGGGCTTCGGGCTGGCCAGGCGCTCGAGCAGCAGGTCCGCGGCGAGTCGCCCGATCTCATAGGCCGGCTGGGCCACGACGGTCAGGAACGGCTCGATCACCCACTCGCCCGGCAGATCGTCGAAGGCCACGACCGACAGGTCCTCGGGCACGCGCAGGCCAGCCTCGCGCAGGGCGCGCATGGCGCCGAAGGCGATGAAGTTGTTGGCGGCGAAGATCGCGGTCGGCCGCGGCGTGACGGCCAGCACCTGCTGGGCCATGCTGTAGCCGTCGGCCTGGTTGAACTCGCGGTAGTTGAACGAGCCATACAGGGTCAGGCGCCGGTCGGGCTCGATGCCCGCCTCGGCCAGGGCGCGCCGGTAGCCGGCGATGCGGTCGGCCGAGGTCGAGATGGCCTTGCGGCCAGTGAGCATGGCGATGCGGCGGTGGCCCAGGTCGATCAGATGGCGCACCGCGGAGTAGGCGCCCGCCTCCGAGTCGCAGCGCACCTCGTCGACATGGCTGGCGCGCATGCGGCGGTCGATCACTACGAAGGGCAGCTTGTGGGCCCGCAGCATGCGCAGCGAGTCGCTCGCGCTGCTCGCCGGCACCAGCAGCACCCCGTCGACCTGGCGCTGGATGAGCAGCTGCAGGTACTCGGCCTCGTCGGCCTCGGACTCGTCGGTGTTGCAGAACATCACGCTGAAGCCGCTCGCCCCCGCCACATCCTCGACGCCGCGCGCGATCGTGGTGAAGAACGGGTTGGTGATGTCGGTGAGCACCAGGGCCAGGGTCTTGGTGCGCTTCGAGCGCAGCTGGCGCGCGAGCGCGTTGGGCATATAGCCCAGCTCGGCGATCGCCCGCTCGACGCGCTCGCGCGTCTGCCGGCTGATATAGCCCGAGTTGTTGATCACGCGCGATACGGTCATGCTGGAGACACCAGCCAGCCTGGCGACGTCGTTGATGGTGCTCATGGTCTTTCTGCCTGCCGCGCCTGGCGCCAATGGTCCCTCCGAGGAAGAGTCAGCGTAGATCCTTGCAGTGTTTGACCCCACCCCTTTCCCCCTCTCCACAGCGGAGAGGGGGAGCCGAGCGCAGCGCGGCGGGGGGTGAGGCCCTACGATGCAAGGCGACGCTCAAAGCAAGCCAGCCTACTCGTACAGCAGCGGCTTGATATCGGCAGAGTCGATGTTGCTCTTGTCATACCAGTGGAAGCCGGTGTCGATCGTCTTCGGCAGAGTCTCGCCATTGATCGCCTTGACCGCGGCCTCGACGCACTTGTAGCCGATGCCGATCGGGTCCTGGGTGATCGCGCCGGCCTCGGCCCCGCTATTGATCGAGTCGATCTGCTGCTTGCCCGAGTCGTAGCCGATCACGGTGAGCTTGCCCTCCATCCCCAGCTCCTTCACCGCGTTGAGCACGCCGATGATCGAGCCCTCGTTGGCGCCGAAGAAGCCCTTGAGGTTGGGGTGGGCCTGGATGATCGCCTTGGCCAGGTCGGTGGACTTCAGATGGTCGCCGCCGCCGTACTGCACGTCGACGATGGTGATCTTCGGGTACTTCGCCTTGATCTGGTTGACGAAGCCGTCGCGACGATCGATCCCGGTGCGGCTGGTCTGGTCGTGGACGATCACGGCCACCTCGCCCTCGCCGCCGATCAGCTCCGCCATCTTGTCGGCGGCCATGCCCGCGGCGGCGATGTTATCGGTCGCGGCGGTGGTGACGGGGATGTCGCTCTCGACGCCCGAGTCGAAGCCGATCACGGGGATGCCCTCGGACTTGGCCCGCTCGAGCAGCGGGATCACAGCCTGGCTATCGAGGGCGGCCAGACAGATCGCCGCCGGCTTCTTGTCGAGGGCCGCCTGGAGCATCTCAATCTGCTTGTCGACCATGGTCTCGCTCTCGGGGCCCTCGAAGGTGATGTCAACGTTGAACTCGGTGGCCGCCTTCTCCGAGCCAAGCTTGACTGCCTGCCAGAACTGGTGCTGGAACCCCTTCGAGATCACTGGGATGTAGGGCTTGGCCGCCGCGGGCGCGGCGGCGGTCGTGGGCTGCTGTGCGGGGGCGGCGGCGGGCTGCGCGCCACAGGCCGCGAGCGACAGCATCAGGATCATCAGGCCGGCCAGGGCAGAGA
>JAAXUL010000862.1 GCA_013336035.1 Chloroflexales bacterium | reverse complement strand
CCCACATGTTCCAGACCAGCCTGGTTGTGGCGGTCCTGGCCCTCGGCGTGACCTTCCTCGCCCCGCGCGCGAGCGCCGCGCCGCTGGCCGGACGGCCCGAGGGCGAGGGGGCGCTGGCGGGGGACTGAGCGTCTCTGCCCTCCTTTACCCCCCTCTCCCGCTCCGCAGGAGCGGGAGAGCCATGCTGCGCACTCCCCCGTAGGCTTGCCGCCCGGGCGCCGATCGGTTAAAATGGCGGGCGCGTCCGACTGGGCTTAGGAGGAGCGGGGCAGCGTGAGCAGCATGATCGAGGCTGTGCGGGGGATGCACGACATGCTGCCCGGCGAGCAGCGGGCCGCCGCGCTGGCGCGGACGGCCATCGAGGCCGTGCTCGTCGCCCACGGCTACACCCCCATCGACCTGCCGATCATCGAGCACCGCGACCTCTACCTGCGCAAGCTCGGCGAGGAGCTGGCCGGCAAGGTCTACGAGTTCAGCTTCGGCGGGCGCGACCTGGCCCTGCGCCCCGAGTGGACGGCCTCGGTGCTGCGGGCCTATGTGGCCCACCTGCAAGACCAGCCCCTGCCACTGCGCCTCAGCTACGCCGGCCCGGTCTTTCGCTACGAGCGCCCCCAGCGCCACACCTACCGCCAGTTCACCCAGGTCGGCGTCGAGATCGTGGGCGGCCCGGCCCCGCGCGCCGACGCCGAGGCCCTGGCCCTGGCCTGCGCGGGCCTCGACGCCGCCGGCGTGACGGGCTACCAGGTTATGATTGGCCACGTCGGCCTTATCCGCGAGCTGCTTGGCTGCCTCGGGCTGACCGAGCGCGCCCAGGGCGCGCTGGTCTGGAGCCTCGAGCACCTGCGCAAGGATGGCCCCGAGGCCGTGGGCCGGCGCCTGCGCGAGGACGCCGGCGAGCCGCCGCTTGGCCTCGAGCTGCCCCCGGGCCTCGACGAGGGCCAGGCCACCATCTGGCTGCTGCGCACGCTCCAGGCGATGCAGATCGACCTGAGCACCGGCACCCGCGCCCCCGAGGAGGTGGTCGCCCGCCTGCTGCGCAAGCTGCGCCGCCGCGATGAGCAGGCCGCCATCGAGCGCGCCCTCGCCATGCTGGCCCACCTGAGCGCCATCAGCGGGCCGCCCGCCGCGGCCATGCCCGCCCTCGCCGCTCTGCTCGACGAGGAGGGCCTGCGCTCGACCGCCTACAGCGAGCTGCGCGCCATCCTCGACCTGCTGGGGGCCCACGGCCTCGACCCGGCCCGCGTGGTCATCGACTTCGGCATCGGCCGCGGCCTGCACTACTACAGCGGCATCATCTTCGAGATCGACGACCCCTCGGGCATGCAGCTCTGCGGGGGCGGGCGCTACGACGACCTGGTGGCGGCCCTGGGCGGGCGGGGCAGCGTGCCCGCGGTGGGCTTCGCCTATGGCCTCGAGCGGGTGGCCGCCGCCGCCCCCGCGCCGCCCCCCGAGTCGCGCCGGGTCGCCCTGGTGGCGCCCGTGGCCGACGACGACTACGCCTACGCCCACGAGGTGGCCCGCCGCCTGCGCGCCCGCGGCCTGGTCGCCAGCGTCGATGTGCGCGGGCGTCACCTCGGCAAGAACCTGAGCGACGCCGCGCGCCGCGGCGCCGCCTTCGCCGCTATCGTCGGCCTCGAGGAGCGCCAGAGCCGCACACTGGTCTGGCGCGACCTCGAGCGCCGCGACGAGCAGCGGCTCACGCTGGAAGAGATCGATGAGCTGTAGGCTGTCGAAGCCCACGCAGCGACCAGGGCCCAGGGCGGGGCAGGCTGCTGTCGATCAGGGAGTGCGCTTGCCCGCGCTAGCGCGGCGCTCGTCCGAGCGAGGGGCCGGCCATCCCCCTCGCGGCATCCATCCTGTTTAAGGAGCGTCACATGGGCGACACGCCCGCCTGGGGCCGCTACGCGGAGCTACGGCCCGCCGCCCTGGCCCGCATCCGCGACGCGGCGCCTGTGGCCTATCTGCCGTGGGGCGGCCTCGACTGGCACGGCCCGCACCTGCCCCTCGGCGCCGGCGGGATCATCGCCGACGCCGTGTCCGAGCGGGCCGTCAAGCGCACCGGCGGGGTTCTGCTGCCTGTCACCAGCTGGCCCGCCGCCAGCGCCCCCCACGAGACCTCGGTCGGGCTCAGCGGCGGCGCCATGGGCGCCCTGCTCGGCGACATCTTCGGCGGGCTCGCGCGGGGCGGCTGGCAGGTCGCCGTGCTGATCAGCGGCCACTATGGCCCCGCCCATGACCTGCTGGCCATGGCCGCCGCCCAGGAGGCGATCGCCAGCCACGGGCTGCTCACCCTGGCGGTGCCCCCCCTCGCCCTGGTGGACGAGGAGATGCTCGACCGCGGCGGCCTGTGGGAGAGCTCGGCGCTGCTCTCGCTGCGCCCCGACCTGGTCGATATGCGGGCCCTGGACGGCGCCCCCCTGCGCCCTGCCGACAGCGGCGTGGTCGGGCGCGACCCGCGCCACACGGCCTCGCCATCGCTCGGCCTGAGCGCCATAAGCCTCGCCGTCGAGCGGGTCGCCGCGGCCGTCACCGACCTGCTCGAGCACGGCGACTCCGCCCCGCTCTACGCGCTGTACGAGCGGCGCCGCGAGCACTACCAGTCCTTTGTCGCCCGCTACGGGAGCGACCTCGACGCCGCCGCGGCGGCGTGGTGGCAGGATATTTTCAGGAGCGAGTGAGCCCGCGGCGGCGTGCAGCCGGGGCGGGCCCCTCTGAACACCATGCTACGCTTCGCCATCCCCTCAAAAGGTTCCGGCTACGACGCCTCTCTGGCGCTGCTCGAGAGCTGCGGCCTGCGGGTGGTGCGGGCCAACCCACGCCAGTACACCGCTCTCCTGCGCGGGCTGCCCGACACCGAGGTGCTGCTGCACCGCCCCGCCGACATCGTCGAGAAGGTGGCCGAGGGCAGCATCGACATCGGGATCACCGGCTACGACCTGGTGGCCGAGCAGCGCGGCGACGACGAGAACCTGCTCACCGTCTTCGACGACCTTGGCTTCTGGCGTGTCGAGCTGGTCTTCGCCGTGCCCCAGGGCTGGGTCGATGTGAGCGGCTGGCAGGATCTGGCCGATCTGGCCGTCGAGCTGCGCGGCCGGGGCCGCCGCCTGCGCATCGCCACTAAGTACCCCGAGACGGTGCGCCGCTTCTGCTACCGCCAGGGCATTAACTACTTCGAGCTGGTCGACTCGCAGGGGGCCACCGAGGCGGCGCCCAGCCTGGGCTACGCCGATATCATCGCCGACATCACCGAGACGGGCACGGCCATCCGCGACAACCGGCTGAAGATCGTCGGTGGGCCCATCCTGCGCTCGCAGGGCGCGCTCGTCGGCAGCCGCCGCACCCTGCGCGGCGACGAGGGTAAGCTCGCGCTGGTGCGGCAGCTGCTCGATCTGCTCGAGGCCCGCCGCCGCGGCCGGCTCTTCTACTCGCTCACCGCCAACCTGATGGGCGAGTCGCTCGAGGCCGTGGGCCGCCAGGTCACCGCCCGCGTCCAGCTCGCCGGCCTCCAGGGTCCTACGATCGCGCCGGTGTGGAGCAAGTTCGCCGCCGATGGGGCCGGCCCCCAGTGGTACGCTGTCAATGTCGTCGTGCCCCAGGACGAGCTGCTGCCCGCCGTCGAGCATCTGCGCAGCATCGGCGCCGTCAGCGTCAGCACGCTCCAGGTGCAGCACGTCTTCAGGGCCGAGAGCGAGGCGTTTACGCGCCTGCGCGCGGCGCTCGAGTAGAGGGTCGTATGTCAAATACCTACACTGCCGCCGGGGTCGATATCGCGGCCGCCAACAGGGCCAAAGAGCTGATGGGCGCCGCGGTGCGCTCGACCCACGGCCCCGAGGTGCTGGCCGGGATGGGCGCCTTCGGCGGCTGCTTCGACGCCGCCC
>JAAXUL010000861.1 GCA_013336035.1 Chloroflexales bacterium | reverse complement strand
TGTCGTGGTAGCGCAGCTGGCGCAGGGTCAGAGTCTCGACAACCTCCTCGAGGGTGCCGAAGCCGCCGGGCAGGGCGACGAAGGCGTCGCTGCGGTCGAACATGATCGCCTTGCGCTCGCGCAGGGTCTCGGTGACGATCAGCTCGCTGACGTCGCGCAGGCCCTGCTCGCGCTCGACCAGCGAGCGGGGGATCACCCCGACCACCTCGCCCCCGCCGGCGAGGGCGGCGCGGGCGGCCACGCCCATCAGGCCAACGTTGCCGCCGCCATAGACCAGGCGCCAGCCACGGGCGGCCACCGCTGTGCCGAAGTCGGCCGCGGCCACGGTGAAGGCGGGGCCGGCGCCGGCGCGGGCCCCGCAGTAGAGGCAGATTGAGCGAGCCATAGAACCTCGGCTATAATACCCACACCCCGGAAGGCAATTATACACTGGGCCTCGTACACAAGCAGGAGGGGCTACGATCATGCGAGTCAAGATCGGCACGTCGGCAGACTTCCCCGCAGACACGCTGGTGACGGTGAGCGGCGAGAACATCAACCTCGTGGCCGCCCGGGTGAGCGGCAAGATCTACGCGGCCTATGGCCTCTGCCCGCACCTCAACCTATCGCTGGGCCGCGGCAAGCTCGAGGGCAGCACGCTGACATGCCCCTGGCACGGCTCGCAGTTTGACCTGACCACGGGCAAGAACCTCGACTGGGTGCGCGGCATCGGCGGCGCCAGGCTGCCCGAATGGTCGCGCGGCCTGGTCGCCCTGGGCAAAGAGCCGATGCCGCTCACCACCTACCCGGTGAGCGAAGAGGCCGGCGAGGTGTTTGTAGAGCTGTAGGGCCCAGCGGAGCATCGGCCCGACGGCGCGGCCCAACCGCGCCGCCCGCCCGAACGCTGTGCTATAATCCGGGTTCAGCGTCCCCATCAGGGCGGCGGCCCCCGGCCCCGGCCCGACCTTTTCCCGGAGTGACCGGTGCCAGCTCGTCCCTTCCTGAAGTGGGCCGGAGGCAAGGGCCAGCTACTGCCCGAGCTCACGAGCCGCCTGCCGGCGCGCTTCCGCCGCTACCACGAGCCCTTCGTCGGCGGCGGGGCCCTCTTCTTCCACCTCTGGAACAATGGGCGCCTCGCCCGCGGCGCCGTGCTCAGCGACTACAACCCCGATCTGGTCGAGTGCTACCGGGCCGTGCGCGATAGCGTCGAGGAGCTGATCGCCCTGCTGCTCGATCTGCGCCCCCGCTTCAGCGATAAAGAGTTCTTCTACGAGATCCGCGGCTGGGACCGCCGCCCCGACTTCCGCCAGCGCCCTATGGTCGAGCGGGCCGCCCGCATGATCTTCCTCAACCGCACCTGCTACAACGGCCTCTACCGGCTCAACAACAAGGGCCAGTTCAACGCGCCCTTCGGCCACTACAAGAACCCCCTGATCGTCGACCCCGAGAATATGCGCGAGGCCAGCCGCGCCCTCCAGTCTGTCGATCTGCAGGTCGGCGACTTCGGCGCCGTCCTGGCCCGCGCCGAGACGGGCGACTTCGTCTACTTCGACCCGCCCTACGTCCCGCTCAGCGCCACGGCCTCGTTCACCGCCTACACCAACCAGGGCTTCGCCGAGGCCGAGCAGCGCCGCCTGGCCGCGGTCTTCCAAACCCTGGCCCGCCGCGAGTGCTACGTCATGCTCAGCAATTCGTACACCGAGCTTGCCCGCACCCTCTACGCCGGCCAGCCCGTCCACGAGAGCATCCTCGCCAGCCGCAAGATCAACTGCGATGGCCGCAAGCGCGGCGAGGTCGAGGAGCTGATCGTCTGCAGCTACGCCCCTCTCCGCAACGGCGTCAGACCGTAGAGCAGCATGCTAGAATGCCCCTGCCGACCAGTCCTCGTACGCAGGGAGCATAGCTGATGCATACAAAGCACCTGGACGATCAGGGTGCCCCACAATATACCAACAGCCTGATTAAATCCGCGAGTCCGTACCTGGTTCAGCACGCACATAACCCCGTCGCCTGGCATGAGTGGGGCAACGAGGCCCTGGCCGTCGCTCAGCGTGAGAATAAGCCGATTCTGATCAGCATAGGCTACGCGGCGTGCCATTGGTGTCACGTTATGTCAAACGAAAGCTTCGACGACGAGGACACCGCCGCGCTCCAGAACGAGCTCTTCGTCAACATCAAGGTCGACCGCGAGGAGCGCCCGGACATCGACAGCGTCTATATGACCGCCGTGCAGGCCATGACCGGCCAGGGCGGCTGGCCGCTCAACGTCTTCTGCCTACCCGACGGCACGCCCTTCTACGGCGGCACCTACTTCCCGCCCGACGAGAAGGCCGCCCGCTACCGCATGCCCAGCTGGAAGCAGGTGCTCAGATCGGTCGCCGAGGCCTACCACACCCGCCGCGACGATGTGGCCCAGTCGGGCCGCGAGCTGCTCGAGCACATGGGCCGCATCGCCACCGCCGGCGGCGATGGGTCCGCCGCCCCATCGCTCGCGACGACCCTCGACGGCGCCGTCGCGGCTCTGGCCAAGCAGCACGACCCGCACGAGGGCGGCTTCGGCGGGGCGCCGAAGTTCCCCCAGCCAATGACCCTCGAGTTCCTGCTGCGGGCCCACCTGCGCGGCGACAGCCGGGCCCTGCCGATGCTCGAGCTGACCCTGCGCAAAATGGCCCACGGCGGTATGTACGACCAGATCGGCGGCGGCTTTCACCGCTACAGCGTCGATGCCCACTGGCTCGTGCCCCACTTCGAGAAGATGCTCTACGATAACGGGCAGCTCGCCCGCCTCTACGTCGAGACCTACCAGCTCACCGGCGATCCCCTCTACCGCCAGATCGCCGAGGAGACGCTGGGGTACCTGCTGCGCGAGATGGCCCACCCCGAGGGCGCCTTCTACAGCACCCAGGACGCCGACAGCCTGCCCTACCCCGGCGCCCCCCACGCCGAGGAGGGCGCCTTCTATGTCTGGACGCCCGACGAGGTGCGCGAGCACATGGGCGAGGACGCGGCCCTCTTCTGCCAGCTCTACGACGTGAGCCGCCAGGGCAACTTCGAGGGCAAGAGCATCCTCAACCTGCCCCGCGAGCCGGCCGAGGTGGCGCGCGTTACCGGCGTGCCGCCCGAGCGCCTCGCGCAGGCGGCGGCCCGCGGGCGCGAGCGCCTCTACGCGGCCCGCGCCAGGCGCCCCTGGCCCTTCCGCGACGAGAAGATCATCACGGCCTGGAACGCCATGGCCCTGCGCGCCTTCGCCGCCGCCGGCATGGCCCTGGGCGATCCACGCTATATCGAGACAGCCAGGCGCTGCGCCCGCTTCCTGCTCGGCACCCTGCGCCACCCTGACGGACGCCTGCTGCGCTCGTGGAAGGACGGCCGCCAGGGCCCCCTGGGCTTCCTCGAGGACTACGCGCTGCTGATCGATGGGCTCGTGGCCCTCTATGCCGCCGACGGCGACGCCCTGTGGCTACGCGAGGCCCTGGCCCTGGCCGACGCGATGCTCGACCTGTTCTGGGACGACCGGATCGCCGGCTTCTACGACACGGCCCGCGACCAGGAGGCCCTGGTGACGCGGCCCCGCGACGTGGGCGACAACGCCACACCCTCGGGCCACTCGAGCGCCGCCGAGGCCCTGCTGCGCCTGGCCGCCCTCAGCGGGCGCGAGCTCTACCGCGAGCGGGCCGAGGCCGTGCTGGCGGGCGTCGCCCCGATGCTGGCCCGCTTCCCCGCCGGCTTCGGGCGCATGCTCTGCGCCGCCGACCTGGCCACCGCCCGCGTGCGCGAGATCGCCATCATAGGCGACCCGACAGAGGGAGCGCTTAACGTGGCAGCCGAGTAGTTCGGGCTGAAGAAAGACCTCCTGGAACAACAGAACCCCAGAACCGTCGAAATACCTTTTACATCGG
>JAAXUL010000194.1 GCA_013336035.1 Chloroflexales bacterium | reverse complement strand
CGGCAAGCCCCTACATCTAGGGGCTACCCCGGGAAATCCTGGAGAGCCCCAGATATTTGTACACATCGCGGATACCAATGTCATTCGCTCGTGTGCGCGCTACCGTTACGCTTGCCGGTGTACCGATCATCGTTCAGGAGCCCTTTCGTCGTTGATCGCATACGCCTTTGAAGTGCGAGTGCTCGTTCATAGTGTAGCGCAGGGGCACGAAAAAGCCAAGCGCCACTGGAGCGACACAAGCTTATGAAGGGCGTTCAACCGTTTACACTTATCGTTGTACTAGCTCATCAGAATAAGACAAAATAAGGACGAAGAGAGAAGTACTATCTCGATCAATATCGCCATACTCAGTCAACGCCCGCCGTGTAAGCGTAAGAAACCTCTTACGCTTTCTTAACCCATTTTCCAATACCACGAAGTAAGTAGCTGTGCTTCTGTCAACGTTTCGGCCTAACCACGGCATGCAGCGGACGCCGCTGGTGTGGCATCAGCTTGGGCTCGTTTTAGCCGACAAACTGCGGATCCTATTGGCACCGCGACGGCGCTGCACTCTTCCTCTGGCATATGGGCACCACGAGAAGCCCGGCGATCTCCGGGATGGCAGCGTGCAGATTGCTAACCGTGCTTGCCAGCCGCTGCGTCGTGCCCTCACGAGGGCCGCTAGCGGCGCCACTGACACCTGGGCCTTCAGCGGCGCTGTACATTTGTGCTTGGAAGCACATGCTATACTAAACGGGCCAAGGACGCTGACGCAAAGGGGAGAGACCGGGCTCAGGAGGCACACGATGCATGAACGCTCGCCGGCTCCGGCAACCTATGTTGCCGCTGGGGCTGACCGCTTCGGCGAACAGCGGAGCCTCGGCATCAGCACGATCGACTTTAAGCTGCTCCCCGCCGATCCCACGGGGATCCTGATCCTTGAGAATACATTCCACGCTAAGGGCGGCCCCGCCCGCCACCTTCATCTCGCCCAAGATGAATGGTTCTACGCGGTGGAAGGCAACTTCCTGATCGAAGTCGGGGCGGAGCAATTTCACCTCCATCCCGGGGATTCGCTCCTGGCGCCTCGCCAGATCCCGCACGTCTGGGCGTTCGTGGGGCCGACCTGTGGTCGCATGCTCATCACCTTCCTCCCGGCCGGGCAGATCGAGGCGTTTTTCCGCACGGTCACCCAGGCCAATGCGATGCCGCCCCAAGACCCGGCCCTCTGGCGCGCGCATGGGATGGAATTGGTCGGGCCGCCCCTGGCCATTGCATAATGCCAGTGATGAGGCGATCTGATCGACTGTGCAATGCGCGTGATGTCCTCTCGTGGTCAGCCCCGCGCAGGATTCCAGCACTCGACTGACACCCACCCAAAGAGAAGGGCGCGCCGGGGCCAGCATGGGCAACGGATCGGCGTCGAGGGCGTCCAGAACGCAGCGCGCCCTTCGCCACGCTGTCTGCAAGAGGAGGGCCAGGCCCGTCTGCCAAGGCAGAAGCAGGCTGCGGGTGCCCTATCCTCGTGCAGGCTCAACGTGAACGCCGTCATCGCCGGCACCCAGACCGTCACCTCGCACCAGAGACGTCGCGCAGCGTGACCAGTCAGCAGTTCCATAGCGCCACCGCTCACCGCAGCGGCACGCCATGTGCTGGTGTCGTACTGATGTTCGCGTCTTATAACCGCTTCCCTGTGGATTCGTCATGAGCCTCGCGTGGGCGACCGTCGATGACGACTCCCGGCTCCACGTTCCGCAGAGGCAAGGAGGAGCCCTTGGAACCCAAGCTGATCGCCAGGACGTCCATCGGCATCGATGCGTCCCCCGACGCAGTCTGGCAGGCACTGGTAAGTCCCGCGGCCATCAAGCAGTACATGTTCGACACCACCGTGGTGTCCGACTGGCATGAGGACAGCCCGATCGTCTGGAAGGGCGAATGGCAGGGCACGGCCTACGAAGACAAGGGCGTGATCCTCCAGATCCAGCCCGGGCGGCTCCTGCAGTACAGCCATTTCAGCCCGCTGTCCGGCCTACCCGATATGGCTGAGCACTATCACACGGTCACGATCGAGCTCTCAGCTGAGGGCGCGCACACGCTGGTCACGCTGACCCAGGACAAGAACGCGACCGAGGAGGAGCGGACGCACGCCGAGGCGAACTGGGCGAGCATGCTCACCGCGCTCAAGCAGTTCGTCGAGCGCCTCTGACCGGCCAACTATCATCGATCTTGTCCGCTTGCAGACAAGATGACCTGCCCAGCGCTCGTGCCGCCCTGCCCAGTGGAGACCCCATGCTCAACATCGTGAACGTGGGCTACGACTCGACGAACTACTACGTCATCGAGACAGCGACCACCAAGCTGCTCGTGGACGTCGGGTTCCCCGGTACCTTGCCCAAGCTCACCCATGCCCTGAAGCGCACGGGGATCGCGCTGTCCGCCATCCCGTATCTGCTCATTACCCACTACCACCCTGACCACGCGGGCCTGGCTCAGGAGCTGAAGCAGCAGGGGCTGAAGCTGCTTGTGCTCGAGCCCCAGGCCGCCGCGATCCCCCAGCTCAAGCGGCATATGAAACCCGCGTACCACTACCAGGAGATCACGCTCGACGACACCGTGACTCTCAGCCTCGCCCGGAGCCGGGCCTTCCTGGCCGGGATCGGCATCGCCGGCGAGATTATCGCCACGCCGGGGCACTCCAACGACAGCGTGACCCTGGTGCTCGACGCGGGGATGGCCTTCACCGGCGATCTGCCGCCGCCCCACATGGCGACCGATGAGACCCTCCAGCGCAGCTGGGCGGCGATCCAGGCCCGGCACGTGCATACCATCTACCCGGGGCACGGGCCGGTCTATCGCCTCGCCGAGGAGCGCCACGGCGAGGGGTAATGGCCGTGGCTGCAGTCCCGGCAGGATACCGACCCACCGGCATGATCAGGCCACCCCAGTGCTTAGGCGGGCATAGAGCGCGTGGTCATGGAACTGCCCGCCGCTGTAGAAGCTGTCGCGCAGCACGCCCTCGCACACAAACCCCAGCTGGCGCAGCAGGTGGGCCGAGCGCTCGTTGGCGACGGCGACGATGGCCTCGATGCGATGGAGGCGCATCACCGTGAAGCCGTGCGCGAGCATCGCGGCGACCGCCTCACGCATGTAGCCCTGCCCCTGCCAGGCCGGGCTGAGGTCGTAGCCGATCTCGGCCTTGTGGTGCTGCCGATTCCAGCGGTGATAGCCGCACGTGCCGATCTGCTGGCGATCAACCTTTCGCACCAGCACCCAGCGGTTATAGGTATCGCCGGGCTGATCGACATAGAAGGCCAGGATGGCGGCAGCCTGCTCTGCCGTTGTGATGGGCTCGTCGTCGAGCATGAAGCGATAGACCTCCGGGTCGGTGAAGTGCCGCACCGCGAAGGGCGTATCCTCGCGACCGATGGGCCGCAGGAGCAGTCGTTCGGTCTCCAGGGTCACGGCCAGCCGATCGGCAGGGGCGCTGTCGATCATCCCACGCTCCTTCCTCACACCACCAGCATGCCGACGCCATCACCGTCCTGATACGCCATGCCGGGGCAGCAATCCAGTATACTCGGCAGCGGCACGCACTCTGTTGAGGAGATTACCCAATGAACGGCATCGAGGTTCGCCCGCTGACCCCCGCTGACCGCGCCGCCTGGGAGCCGCTCTGGGCCGGCTACCTGACCTTCTACGAGGCCCAGATCCCCGCTGCGACCACCGAGGAGACCTGGCGCCGCTTCCACGACCCCACGGTGCCGATGTACGCCCTCGGTGCCTTCCACGATGACCGGCTGGTCGGGATCGTCCACTACCTGTTCCACTTCTCCTGCTGGACGACCGGGCCGTACTGCTACCTCCAGGATCTCTTCACCGCGCCTGATCTCCGGGGCCAGGGCGTAGGGCGAGCGTTGATCGAGGCCGTCGCCACCGCCGCCCAGGGGGCCGGCGCCAGCCGGGTCTACTGGCTGACCCACGAGACCAACACCCAGGCCATGGCGCTCTACGACCAGGTCGCCACCCGCTCAGGCTTCATCCAGTACCGACGCCTCTTCGGCTGATCACCGACGCGCCTGGCTCACGGCGCGTCCCTGTCCGCCAGCTCGATCTGAAGGTGCGTGACCCGACAGGTGAAGCCAGCGCCCGTTGGGCTGCAGGCATAGACTCCGACTTGCAGCTCGGCCGGGCACGCGTGCAAGTGGGCGATGCGCATCTGCCGCCAGTCGGCGCCATCCTCTGACCAGTCCACGAAGATGTCGTCGCCTGCTCGGCGCAGCCGGTACCAGAGTCGCGTCACCGTGCCGGCGACGTCCTGCGTTGCCCAGTCGGAGTAGCCGTGGTTGGTGACCACCGAGCCGAGCCGGCTATGGGTTGCCGTCTCGTACTCGGCCGCGCACTTGACCCAGGTCGCGGCATTCGCCCGAGCCAGCAGGCCACACTGGTCGTACTGGGCATTCGGCGCGCTGTGGATCTCAGCGCGGAGCGTAAAGTCGCCCTGAACCGGGGTGAAGAAGCAGTGCCCGTTGTCGCGCTGGAAGCCGTAGTGCGTGCGCTGCCAGTAGTCGGTGTCGGGGGCGGTAGTGAGCTCCAGCACGTCGGAGAGCTGCCAGGCCGGCGGCTCGTGAGCCCACTGGAAGCGTGCGCGGTGCGCTGGGAGGGTGATCCGCATACCCGTCGGTTCCTTTCTGCTCTGCCATCCCCCGATCGCCGCAGCACATGTCAAGGCGCTGTCCCATACTTCGTCGCCAGCTTGCGGACGGTGGTCGCGTTGCGGACGGTGAGCGGGGGCATGGTGATCGCTTTCCCTACCCGCGGCCAGTCGATCAGCGACTCCATCGTCTTGCCCCGACAGAGCCAGTAGATCTCGCGCCCGTGGACGTGCAACGCATCCATCGGGGTCTCGCAGGCCTGTAGCTGGTCGTGCAGCGCAGCCGGTGGAACGGCGGGCAGGAACATGATCGACAGGGTTGCCGTGCCGGCATCGAGCCCCGGATCGCTGAAGGGGGCACAGGCGGCAATCGCCGCCAGCTCCTGCGGCGTGCGCAGAAACGTGGCGACCTCGTACCCAAGCCGCGCCTGGAGGTGCCCCGCGATCGTTGCCTCCAGCTGTCCCGCATCACGCTCGGCCGAGTCGAAGATCACATTGCCGCTGGCGATGAAGGTGGTCACGTTGGCGAAGCCGAGCTCGGCGAAGTGCTGGCGCAAGTCAGTCATGCTGACCCGATGGCCACCAACGTTGATCCCCCGCAGCAAGGCGATATACTGCTGCATCACGCTCCTCCAATGCCTGCGCTTCAGGCGGCCGCCTCCCAGGCCTGCCGCAGCCAGGTGCGCACCTCGTCGTCAACCTCCGCCGGGTCGTACAGCTCCAGGTGGTGCATAAACCGGCCCGGGTACGGCTCGCCGACCTGCTTCCAGCGCGGCGACTGATCGCGCCAGGGCAGGCCAATACTCAGCACCAGGGGCGCGGTACGGCCGCGTAGGTAGCGATCCGGCATCCAGACCCAGGCGAAGGCCCACCGCCGCTGAAACGCGATCTGGCTCCTGGTCGCGGGATGCAGCCTGAATGGTTCGTCGGTTGTGGTTAAAGACCGTACTTGCCTTGGAGGAACATTTTTAGCGGTGCAGGACAAACGGAGGCGATTTGTTGCCATGTAAGTATATTACAGCGCATGCGGATACTTATATCGGATATGGCTCTGCATATTTGCCACCACTCCTGCAACAGATCGGGCCTCCGTTGATCTAGAAGCACTGTAAATGACGCATCAAGATAGGCTGCCGCCAAAACATTGCGAATTAATTGATATCCACAGTATAGCTCTTGATCCTGTGGCAATGCGCTCACCCTAAATACTCTGCCGAAGTCGCGATATTTTTCTACCTTGCCTTTCTTTGAAGAAGTAAAATTCGCCTCTGTGAGCTTAGCTTCAAATAGATGATCACCTATTTTCATATCGATCTCCGTCTTGTCCCCTTTATCTCCTTGAATGGGCACACATGCTTTAAAGCCGAATTCGGGAGTATGAAACTGAAGGCCTGGAATAAGTTGCTCGCAAATCACTTTTCCAGCACCTGGATAGCAGAAACAGTTCATCAATAGAGCATCGGAACTATTACTCGAATCTAGTTCGAGCGCAGATTCCGACTGAGGGTGAGGTAGCAGCCTCCGTTGGGGGTGGACTTTGTCCAATCGATCTCGCCAGGCTTCGTTCTCTTGAATTGACTTCCAAGACGAGGGGTGGAAGTTGCCGTGATATGCTCTATCAATTGATGCTTGGAAAAGAGCGGTTGCCGGGGTTCCCCGACTAAAATACGGCACAAGTCCTTGTTTCTCAGCCCATTGGGCATTTGATTCACGAAGCAATTGCCTCAACCGATTACTCCAATTCATTATTACTATCTCTCTAGCATCTGATGCTAAGCATCAGTGCTGCTGTGATTCCAGCAGAACATCTCACCCACTAGCGGCATAAGCCCTGGCAACAGGCACATGCACTACACGGTGATCTCGATGCGGTTGCCGTCGGGATCCTGGACGACGCTCTCGTAGTAGCCGTCGCCTGTCCAGCGGGGGCCGTCGAGGACGGGGTAGCCGCCGGCGCGCAGCCGCTCGGTGAGCACATCCACCGCCTCGGGTGAGCCCGTGGCGAGCGCCAGGTGGATGTAGCCGGTGAACTGGGCCAGCTTGTCGTCGCACGAGGTCGGCACGCCCGCCATCTGCATCAGCTCGAGCCGCGCCCCCGAAGCGAAGCTCAGAAAGTAGGACTCGAACTGGTGCTCCGGGTTGTGGTACTTGGCCCCTGCGCTGGCGCCGAAGTAGGTCTCGTAGAACGCGCGCAGGCGCTCCAGGTCGTGCGTCCAGATCGCAATGTGCTCAATCTGCATCGGCCCCTCCCTGGACACTGGCTGCGGATACTGGCGGGTAGCGCAGACGAAAGTGCTCGCAGACCAGGGGCATGTCCTCGGCCGGGGTGCGCCCGATGCGCGGGAGCACTCGGCTGAAGTAACGCCAGTGCGCTTCACGCCAAGAGGCCAGCGAGCGGTCGCCCTCGCCCTCCGCGGCGGCGAAGGCCGCGTCTACTTCGTTGTAGGCGCACACGGTCACCGCGGTGGTCTCGATGATGCACAATGGCTGACCGGCACCGTCGAGGACGATGGTGATCAGGCCCGGCTGGGGGATCGGTGCGCCCTCGGCCTCCCACTCCCACAATGCCGAGCAGGTCGCGGTCTTGATGCCCTGGCGGATCAAGGCCCCGAGTTCGTCGGCGAGGGCGGGGTTGTCGCCAAAGGCCTCCGCAACGTAGTGCGTCTGGCGGTGTGGGGCGCCAGGCGGGAGGGTGGCCAGGTAGGCCTGCCAGAATTGGGCGATGGCATCAGCGGTCATGCGGGTCTCCGCGCGGACAGCAACCGGCTGCTGCGATCATACCATGCGGCGGGGGCTGCCGGTCGAGCAGCCGCCCCGGGAAACGCGGTAGCCCCAGCAGTTCCGCCGAGTGACACGCCGGATCGGGCGCATGGTCACCGCGGGTCAGCGACGAGCCCAGCGGCGCGGGCCTGGGCCTGGAGCCGCCGCGCGTGGAACACACTCGGGACGTCGCACGTCCAGGTGTCGAGGGTCAGGGTCATCGCGATCTCGTCGGTCACGCAGAGCACGCCCGCGGCAGCGGCGACCCAGAAGAACACGCCCCCGCTGTCGAACCCGAAGAGCGCCACGGTCGCGACAAACAGCGTGATGCCCCAGAGCTTGGCCGAGTAGGCGTGGTAGTTGCAGAGCTGGCGGTACTTCAGCCAATCGACCAGCCAGGAGAGTAGCTGCGCCGCGACCATGAGCAGGATCGGCAGGGCGGCGGCGATCATCGCCTCCTGATGACTCTGCCAGGCGCTCGCGACCACCCAGGCGTAGAACCAGACGTCGGTGTGCCCGTCAGCCTCGCGCAGCCGCGTGCTCACCAAGCTCAGACGCCGAGCGATCACGCCGTCGAAGATATCCGAGAGGAAGGCCACCACCAGGCCCACGAGAAACCAGGGACTGGTCGCGCCGTCGGCGGCGTCGAGGAAGAGCACGGGGCCAAGAGCGAAGCGCAGGGCGACCAGCAGGGCCGGCACTGAGCACCAGAGGCTGGCGGGCCTGGAGCGCGGGCGGGTGGAGGATGGCTGTGGTGTGCTCGCCTGCATCGGTGTGGGCCTCTCGTGTGTGCCTCGTTGTGCTCACCAGAAGATGATCGTCACGATGAGCAGGGGGACAAAGATCATACCGAGGATGGCCAGGAAGACCATCGCCACGATGAAGGTTCCCGCCTCAACCGGCTGGCGGTACGCGCCAGTAACGCTGTGGATGGGGGAGCGCGCCTGCGACGCTGCCAGCAGCCCGCCCCCGATCACGACCGACCCGATCAGCAGCAGTGCCAGGAATGGGATAAGCATCGGAGCCTCCTTCTCGCGTACCGGGTTCTTGTGCGGATGCTAGCGCGACGCTGCGCCTGCCGCAGTAGCTCAACGGTGAAGCGAGCGGGCGCGCAATCGGTCAAAGCGGCAGCGCGATGCTGCGACGCTGGGCGTGTTTCAGCCAGGCGACCGATTGACGAGGTGGCTCGTTTGTTCTATAGTCTCCCCAACATCCCTTACGTAACCTACGTCTCATGTCGGGCACTGAGTGTCGTACTGCTGCGGGCGACGAGCTCGTACCGTCCCGCTGGCTGTGCCATTGAAGGAAGGACAGGAGGAACCCCATGCCCCGCGTCGTACACTTCGAGATCTCCGCTGACGACCCTGAGCGCGCCGTCGAGTTCTACCGCACGGTGTTCGGCTGGCACATCCAGAAGTGGGATGGCCCCCAGAACTACTGGTTGGCCGGCACTGGCCCCAACGACCAGCCGGGCATCGATGGGGCGATTATGCGCCGCGACCCCGGGATGCCCCCCGTCATCAACACCATCGACGTCGAGGCGCTCGACGACGCCCTCGCGCAGGTGCTGGCCAACGGCGGCCGGGTCGCCATGCCCAAGATGGCCGTTCCCGGCGTCGGCTATATGGCCTACTGCTTCGACACCGAGGGCAATATGTTCGGCATTATGCAGCGCGACCCGAGCGCGGCGTAGCGTGGTGGGCTCGGCAGCGGTGCCGGGCTGACCCGAGAAGGAGTAGCTGGATGCGGAAGATCATCGTCTCAGAGTTTATGTCGCTGGACGGGGTGATCCAGGCCCCGGGCGGCAAGGACGAAGATACCGAGGGCGGCTTCGCCCACGGCGGGTGGACGCACCCGTACTGGCACGATGAGATCAGTGTCCTCTTCGACCAGGCGATGCGCGCGAGTGACGCCTTGCTGCTGGGGCGCAAGACCTGGCAGATCCACGGCGGCGCCTTCGAGCCGATGGCGGAAGGTGACCCGTTCGGCGACGTGATGAACGCCATGCCCAAGTATGTGGTTTCCACGACGCTGACCTCGGCCGCGGCCTGGCGCAACTCGACGCTGATCAGCAGAAATGTGGTGGAGGAAGTGCGCGCACTGAAGGCCCAGCCCGGCAAGAACATCCTCATCGACGGCAGCAGCGTGCTCATCCACACCCTGGCCCAGCACAACCTGATCGACGCGTACCACCTGCTGGTCTACCCGGTGGTGCTGGGGGGCGGCAAGCAGGTGTTCCCGGACGGAGTGCGCCTCAATCTGCGGCTGGTCGAGGCCCGGCCCCTGCCCTCGGGGGTCGTGGTGACGCACTATACCGTGGAGCACCCTGGGTAAGGCGCTGCGCACACCGGACGCTTGGGGCGCCGCCGTCGCGGGTGGCGTCCTCGAAGGGAGCACGGGATGGCTCAGCACGGGGGCCTCCAGTCGGACGAACAGGCGATCCGCACGGTGGTGGCGCAGTGGCTGGAGCCAAGCGGGGCGGATGACCTGCCTCGCCTCAGCCATCTGATGGCCGAGGACGTGGTCTTCCTGACGCCGGGTCGCCCGCCGATGCGCGGGCGCGAGGCCTTCCTGGCAGCCGCCCGCGAGGGACAGAGCCAGTACCGCATCGAGGCGACAGGCGAGGTGCAGGAGGTGCAGGTCAGCGGCGACTGGGCCTCTTGCTGGAGCCAGCTCGTCGTCACGGTGACGCCGCTACCAACGGGGGCAACCATCCGGCGCAGTGGCCCGACCCTGACGATCCTACGCCAGGAACCGGACGGACGCTGGGTGGTCTTCCGTGATGCCAACATGCTGACGGTCGAAGCCAGGGCCTGAAGCGTTGTGCGTGCCATCAGCCGTGCTCGCCCTCACGGCGGCCGGTCTGCATCCAGCATCAAGCGCTGGTCGGTGGGAGCCACATCGGCGCCACAGGGGTAGCCGGCATCAATACACGAGCCGCCCGGGGACTGAGCCGCCCGTGGAGCGCGCCATGCTACAATGCGTTTCGGCGTTCCTGTTGCGCCGTGTGACAAGTAGATCACCCGGCGAGTGAATCTTCACCCGGTCAACGAGGTGAGGCGCTGGAGCCGAGGAGTTGAGGATGGATCAGCTTGAGCGGATTACGGTCAATCCTGAGCAGTGTGGTGGTCGGCCGATGAGGTGCTGGCTGAGTTGCCTGATCTTGAGCCGGCCGATTTGATTGCCTGCTTTCAGTACGCAGCTCGGCGCGTTGATCACCCAGTGTTGCGTGCCGCATGAACTTCTGGGTTGACGCACAAATCTCGCCCCACTTCGCGCCG
>JAAXUL010000860.1 GCA_013336035.1 Chloroflexales bacterium | reverse complement strand
TCTCCAACGCCCTGGGCACAGTCACCCCAGTGCAGGAGATCGTCGCGCTCGCGCATAGCGTCGGCGCGCGGGTGCTGGTGGACGGCGCCCAGGCTGTCTCGCACATGCGGGTGAATGTGCAGGCGCCGGACGCGGACTTCTATGTCTTTTCAGGGCACAAGGTGTTCGGCCCGACGGGCATCGGCGCAGTGTACGGCAAGCGGGAGCTGCTCAACAGCCTGCCGCCCTGGCAGGGGGGCGGGAATATGATCGCCGATGTCACCTTTGAGCGCACCCGCTACCAGCAGGCCCCCGCGCGCTTCGAGGCCGGCACCGGCAACATCGCCGACGCCGTGGGGCTGGGCGCGGCGCTGGACTACCTGGAGCGCATCGGCCTGGAGAATGTGGCGCGCTATGAGCACAACCTGCTCGGCTACGCGATGGAGCGCATGCACGCTGTACCGGGGCTGCGGCTGATCGGCACGGCCCGCGAGAAGGCGAGCGTGCTGTCCTTTGTGCTGGCCGGCTACCGCCCGGAGGAAGTCGGGCAGGCCTTGAACCAGGAGGGCATCGCGGTGCGCGCCGGGCATCACTGCGCGCAGCCGATCCTGCGCCGCTTCGGCCTCGAGGCGACCGTGCGCCCCTCGCTGGCGTTCTACAACACCTGCGAGGAGGTGGACCATATGGTCGCGGTCCTGCGCCAGCTAGCACGCGGGCGTGGGTGATCCCTCTTTGCCGGCCCTGCGAGGTGTGGAACAGCGCGTGGCGCTTGGCCTCGCCTCTTGCGCCGCGACGACCAGGCGCTAGACATACAGCCCGTGGAGCCCGAAGGGGATGTGGTGGGCCACCCGGGCCCGCCCCACCTCCTCTAGCGTCGCCGCGTCGAGCGCCAGCAGGAACGACGTTCCGCAGCGACCGTCAAGGACGATCGTGAGCAGCAGGCCCTCGCCCTCGGCGCACGCGCCGGGGTCGGGCACAAAGATCGGCTCGCCGGGGTAACACCCTGCCTCGGACCAGATCGCCACCGCCCGCTGCTCTGTGTCGACCCTGACGATCTGGTCGAAGAACGCGCCGCGCTGGCTCACCCCCACCCCGTAGACGTAGCGGTGGCGTCGGCTGCGCTGCCGCTCGTCGATCTGGGGCAGCTCCAGCCCCACGGGCGAGACCACCGCGTAGCGCGCCGACCGGCCCCGCTGTGGCAGGACGTAGCGCCGCAGCTCACCTGAGGGCAGGCGCGGGCGCTGGGCGAGCGTGTCCAGGTAGAGCTGATCGATCACCGAGGGGTCCGGGTAGACGATCAGGTCGAGGGTCAGCCCCTCGCCTGTCTCATAGGCGTTGACGTGGTGGAAGCCGAAGCAGGGGTCCGCCTCATAGGTGCGCACGAGCTCGCCCGTGCGCTTGTCAAGCACCAGGAAGCGCGTGGCTCGCTCGGGGCGCCAGCGGAAGCAGCCGATCAGTGGCACCTTGGTCGAGAGGATGTCCCGCATGCTCAGCAGGAACGGGAACTCGCTCAGCACGAGGTAGCGCTCGGTCATCGCGAAGCTGTGCATGTAGCCGGGCGCGGTGACCGGCAGGCTCCCCAGCATCCGCCGCCGCGCCCCAAAGGTCATGATCTGGTAGCGGCTGGGCAGGCCGAAGCGGGTCAGATAGGTGTAGCTCACGCCCGTGGCCGCATCGTAGAGCGGGTGGGCCGTGGTCAGATGGCCGTGGAGCCGGTCGCGAAAGCGGAAGGCCCCGATTGTGCGCAGGGTCTCAGGGTCAAACTCGATCGCCAGCGGGGTCTCGGTCAGCGCGAGGAAGCGACCGGCCACCTGCGCGATCGAGATGTTGGTGTTGTCAAGCTGGAAGGGGAGGAGCCCCATCAAGAGCCGGCTGAAGAGCGACAGGCCGGGGTCCACCGCGAACACCGAGGCTCCGGGCGCGCCCCGCGCCCGGGCGGCGCGATAGGCGTTGCTGTCGAGAAAGCGGTTGCTGTAGCGCACGCGGCCCTGCGCAAAGGTGAAGGCGTGCAGCATCGCCAGGCCGTCAAACCAGTGGGCGACGGCCCCCCTGGGAAAGGCGAAGTGGGCCGGGCCGTTGCGGAGCAGCCGCCCGCGCAGTCAGGGCGGAAGGTGTCCCTCCACCGGCAGCTCCAGATCGTGATACTCCCCGTCGAGATTCGTGAAGCCGTGCGCGAACGGCTGCGGGGTCCGGCCGGCGCCAGCCGCCCGCTGCGCGTGGGTGGCATCACCAGTGGGCCACGGAGGTTCCCCAGTCGCTGTCACCATCCACCATCCTGATCGGCCCGCCCGCAGGGAGGCCTATGCTTGCGGTCAAGGGGCACGGTATCGTTATGGAGTTTTTCGCTGACGCCAGCCGAGTTGTACACGTCGGCGCTGATGTCACGCACCTTTGGACATCGCGCGCGGACTCCAGGGACGCGCCTGTTCCAACTTTGTAGATGAAGTGGCCTAAGTATAGCAGATAGGCCTGCCTGATGCGGTCTTTTGCCTTCGCTGTCCCCTATACGCAAGGTGGTGACCCGGTGCGCTCATCTACATCATAATCTGCATGTCACCTACGCACATGCTGCACATCATTGGCGTAGGCTACCGCCAACGTGAGCTTGCGTTGGTGCGCGCCGTGCTCGGCGTCTCGAATCCAGTAGGAGCGCGAGGCAGGCGGGGTCGATCGCGATCACATCCAGGTGCGTGTGCTCCTCGCCCTGGTCGTCGTATGGCTAGTCATCAAAGGCGCCCCCGAGGGGCGCCTTTGCAGTCACGGTACCAGATTGTTTCGAGAGGTCTCGGCTCTAGATCTTGGTGTCGGTCGCGTTGCCGCGGTTGCCGCTCATCGGGGAGCTCGGGCGCTCGTAGCCGCCCATATCGCCCTGGCTCATGCCGGGGCGCGTGCCGTAGCTTGTGCCGCCCGTAGCAGCCGCGCTGGGGCTCGTGCCGGGGCTCAGGTTGGGATCGCCCGAGCTCGCGCGCTCGCTTTGCAGACGCTGGTACTCGGTCTCGAACTCCGGGATGTTGCTCTGCAGGCTCTCGCGGAGCAGGCGCGTCGCGCTCTTCACCGTGGCGATCGCGATGGTCTGGAGCTCGTCGCCGATAGGGCCGGCCAGGTGGGCAAACATACCGCCCTGCTCGCGCTGGCCATACTGGCTGTAGTCCTGCTTAGAGCTGAGGCCGCTGCTCGGCGCGACGTTCTGGTCGCTGCCGCCTCCGGCGGGTCGGTCGCCGGCGGGGCGGTCGCCGGGCTCAGCGTAGTAGCGCATCGCCTGGCCGGGCTGGCCGTAACGCGGGCTGGGCCTGTCATCGCCGTCCATATTGCCGAGCATATACCCCGCGACCACCGCGAGGCCGAGGCTCAGCCAGGGATGTTCGTTCACCTGATGCTTCAGATCGAAGGCCTGGCGCACATTCCCGACCGTGCTATCGACCGTGCCGCGGACACGTGCCTCGATCTCCTCCAGGGTCTCGGCCATCGAGCCGCGGATCTCATCTATGTCCTGTCGGATGGGCTCTGTTCCTTGGGCCATGACATATCCTTTCTGACACTATCAATCGTCTCTCGAGGTATCGGGTCCACGGCATTGAGGCGCCGAATGCCCAGGTAGAGCACGCCAACACCTATAGTGGCAAACAGCCAGCCGACGCACAGGTAGGCCAGCCAGCGCTCAAGACCACCGATCTCGACCAGCAGCTCGGCCATCATCGCCACCAGGAAGATGCTGCCGACCGAGGCTAGGGCGATGCCGACTCCCACCAGAGTCGCGCCCTGGCGAACCTTGCCGACCTCGTCCAGTATCTCGGTCTTGGCGATCCATCTATTCCCGAAAATATCGACCGGGCGAAAAGATTTGCTGGTTTTTACCTGAACGAAGATCCGGATGCAAAGAATTATGATCCGAAATATAAA
>JAAXUL010000859.1 GCA_013336035.1 Chloroflexales bacterium | reverse complement strand
CTCGGCCCCGAGATCGACCGCGAGGTCGCCCGCGACCTGGGCCGCGAGGCGCCCGAGCTGCTGCAGCACGACCTGAGCCAGATCGCGCGCCTGGCCGAGGGGGCCCGCCAGCACCTGGTGATCATCTTTGATGCCGTCAATGAGTATCGGGGCGGGGCTCAGCTCGGCCCCGAGGCCCTGCTCAAGCAGATCGACGCTCTGGTGGGCCGCGTCACCGGCCCCTGGCTGCGCGTGGTCGCCAGCTGCAACAGCGCCACCTGGGGCCAGCTCGAGCGCGCCGGCGCCACCCGCCTGCTCTGGTCGGCCTACCACCAGGGCGCCGATGGCGAGCCCAACGTGGCGCTGGGGCCGTTCAGCCTGGCCGACCTGGCCGAGGCCTACCCGCGCTACAGCCGCTTCTTCCAGGTCCAGACGCCTCTCGAGAGTCTGCCCCTCGCGCTGCGCGAGCGTCTGCGCAAGCCGCTGATGCTGCGTATGATCGCCGAGAGCTACCGCGATGGCCCCGTGGTTATCTCGGCCCGCGGCCTTAGCCTCGGTCTCTTCCGCCGCTTCTACGAGGAGCGGGTGCGCCAGCGGCGCGAGCAGCTGTTTATGGACGAGCTGGCCGAAGATCTGCTGCGCCGCGGGCAGACCGCCGCCCCGCTGCGCGAGCTGGCCCGCAACGAGCTGCTGCGCGATGAGCTGCTGCGCGATGAGCCCGACTCGACGTATATCCGTCTGCTCGATGGCGGTGTCCTGGCCGAGTTCGGCGGCGACCTGTATACCGGCGAGGTGGTGGGCTTCGCCTACGCCGAGCTGGGGGCCTATGTGCTCGCGCGCCACCTCCTGCGCGACCCGGGCGCCCGCGGGGGCTTGCCCGCCGCCGTCGCCGAGCTGATGGCGCGCTCGCGCGGCTTCCCGCTGGCCTTCGATGTGGCCCGCACGGCCCTGCTGATCGCCCGCCAGCCCGAGGCCTTCGCCGAGCTGGCCCAGTCGCCCGATATTGAGCTGCGCGAGCTAGTCACCCAGAGCCTGGTCGAGCTGCACGCCGATGAGCCCGCCGCCGCGGCCGAGCTGATCAAGAGCCTCTGCCAGCGCGAGTCCGATGAGGCCCGCCGCACCGGCCTGAAGGCGGCCTACTATATCGGGCCGCGGGCCCGCGAGATCTTTCTCTGGGCGGCCGGGCGGGGCAGCCCCGCGCTGCGCCGCGTCGGGCGCGATACGCTCTATCTGATCTGGCACCACGACCCCGCGTTTACCTATGGGCTGCTGCGCGACCTGGTGGCGAAGGTCGGGCCGGGCGCCCTGCGCGACCTGCGCAATATCCTCGAGTTCTTCTTTGAGCTCTCGGTGGTGATCTACAATAATCACCCCGAGCGCCCCGATGTGCACGATACGACGGTGGACCTCTACTACGAGCTGGCCCGCCAGCGGCTCCACCTCGATATTCTCAACACGGGCATGTTCGGCAAGACGATCGAGGACCTGATCTTCCAGGCGGTGGCCAGCGCTTTCTCGCAGCCGATCCTCGACGCGGTCCTGATGGCCGAGGTGGTGCCCGTCGAGCAGTTCTTCGCGCTGCCGCCCGAGGAGCGGGCCATCCTGGTGCGGGTCGCGCCGCTCTTCGACCCCGTCACGCCCCTGGCCGCGTATGCGGGCGAGCTCGAGACGCTGCTGCGGGCCGAGAATATTTTCTTCAACCTGGTGGCGATCTGCCAGATCGCTATCCACGCCGCCGCCGATCTGCCCGCCGCCGAGCCGGTCATCCGCGCGCTGTTCGAGCGCCTGCCCGGCGAGGGGCGGCTCTGGCTGCTGCTCAGCTTTAGCGTGCGGCTGCCCACCACGCCGCCGGCCTGGGCGCCCCTGGTCGAGTGGCTCACCGAGCGCATCTTTACCGAGCACCCCGCCATCGTCTACGGCGAGACGCCGAGTATCTTGCAGCGGCTCGCCGATGTCCTGCTGCTGCCCCTCGGGCTGGCCTACGGCAAGCTCGGGCAGACCATGCCGCTGATCGAGCTGATGCTTCAGGACGGCCTGATGCGCGGCGATGAGCGCCTGGTCGAGCGGGTGGTCGCCGGGCTGGCCGCCGTCGGTTTCTACTACCCCGAGCCGGTCTTCCGGCTGCTGGGCGATACGCTGACGGCGCGCGAGGGCCGCGCCCCGGTCGCGCTTGTGCCCACCCTGGCGACCATCCGCACCATGCACCTCGACGCGGTCGATGTCTTTATGGCCCGCTACGGGCTGAGCGATGAGCTGCAGCGGCGCGTGGCCGCCGCGGCCGATGTCGAGCTGGTGCGGCGCTATATCGACTGGCTGGGCCTGTACAACCAGGTCGTCCACACATGTATGCACTACCCGAAGATGCGCCGGCAGATGGCTATGGCCCTGATGGAGATGGTCGCGCGCGCGAAGACGCCCCAGGAGGTGATCGGCGCCTATACGGCCACGGCGTTTCGGATGCTGCGCGAGGCCGGCTTCAAGCTGAGCGAGTGGACGACGCCGTGAACATAGCCGATAGCCGATAGCCGATAGCCGATAGCCGATAGCCCGACATCGTCGGCCATGCTCATCACGGCGGTGTGCGGTGCGAGCCGTATGGATACCTGATGCACCTACAGTTCCTCGGCGGCGCCAGCGGGGTCGGCGCCACCTGCCAGCTGCTCGCGCTCGGCGGGCGCAAGATCCTGGTCGATGCGGGCGTGCGCGTGGACGCGGCCGACCGCCTGCCCGACCTGGCCGCCCTCGATGGGGTGGCCCTCGACGCGATCCTGATCACCCACGCCCACGCCGACCATATCGGCGCGCTGCCCCTGGTGGCGGCCAGCAACCCCGCGACCCCGATCTACGCCAGCCCCGCCACGATCAGGCTGATGGAGGTGATGCTCGGCGACGCCGTGCGCGTGATGGCCCGCCGCGCCGCCGACGAGCTCGAGCTGCCGCTCTATGACGAGGCCCTGGTCGCCGCTGTCCTGCGCCGCCTGCGCCCCCTGCGCGAGGGCGCCCAGACCCTGCCCGAGCTGCCGGGCCTCGCCGTGCACGCGACTCGCGCCGGCCATATCGCCGGGGCGGTCAGCCTGGGCTTCGAGGCCGACGATGGGCGCCTGGTGATCTCCGGCGATGTGAGCGCGACGCCCCAGCGCACTATCCTCGGGGCGGCCGTGCCCGCGCCGCGCCGCCCGGACCTGCTGGTGCTCGAGAGCACCTACGGCGCCCGCCTGCACCCCAACCGGGCCCAGGAGGAGCGCAAGCTGGCCGAGGCCGTGGCCGCGGTGATCGCCCGCGGCGGCCACTGTCTGATCCCGGCCTTCGCCCTGGGCCGCGCCCAGGAGGTGATCCTGATCCTGCGGGCCGCCCAGCGCGATGGGATCATCCCGCCGTTCCCCATTGCCGTAGACGGCCTGGTGCGCGCGGTCTGCGGGGCCTACGCCTCGTTCCCCGAGGCGCTCGCCCCGGCGCTGCGCCGCCATATTATCGGGGGCGGCAAGGCCTTCTTCAGCAGCAGCATCCAGCCCGTCGAGTCGCCGCAGGGCCGCGAGCGGGCGCTTGCCGGCCCGCCCTGCGCGATCATCGCCTCGTCGGGCATGCTCACCGGCGGCCCCTCGGTCTGGTACGCCGAGCGGCTGGCGGCGAGCCCGCAGGCGGCGATCTTCTTTAGCGGCTACCTCGACGATGAGGCGCCCGGGCGCCGCCTGCTCGACCTGGCCGACGCCCCGCCCGAGGCGCGCCGCCTGACCTTCGGCGGGCGCGAGGTGGCCGTGGCCTGCCAGGTGGGCCGCTATAGCCTGAGCGCCCACGCCGACGGCGATGAGCTCGCGGCGATCGTGCGCGCCGTGCAGCCCCGCACTGTCGCCCTCGTCCACGGCGACCCCGAGGCCCGCGCCGCGCTGGCCGCCCGCCTGCG
>JAAXUL010000858.1 GCA_013336035.1 Chloroflexales bacterium | reverse complement strand
CGCGGGCGGGCGCGCCCGTGCTCGGCCGCGCAAGCTGGTCTTCGTCAGCTCGACCAGCGGGCTGCGCGGCAAGCTCGGCCAGGCCAACTACGCCGCCGCCAAGGCCGGCGTGATCGGCCTGGCCAAGACCCTGGCCAGAGAGTGGGGCGTCTTCAACGTCCAGTCCAACATCGTCGCCTTCGGCTTCATCGAGACGCGCCTGACCGCGCCGAAGGAGCAGGGCCAGGCGATCGATCACGGCAGCCGGCACATCCCGCTCGGCATCCCCGGGCAGAGCCGCGAGGCGACCCTCGCGACCATCCCGCTGGGCCGGCCGGGCACCCCCGACGAGGCCGCCGGGCCGATCCTGTTCCTGGCCTCGCCGCTGTCCGACTTCGTCTCGGGCCACGTCCTCGAGGTGACGGGGGGGACATGACCAGCACACTGCTCATCCAGCTGCTGAACGGCCTGGCCTACAGCCTGCTGCTCTTCCTGCTCGCCGCCGGGCTGTCGCTGATCTTCGGCATGCTCAACATCATCAACCTCAGCCATGGCGCGCTCTACATGCTCGGCGCCTATGTGGGGCTGACGATCGCGCAGGTCCTCGGGAACTTCTGGCTGGCGCTGCTCGTGGCCCCGCTGCTGGTCGGCCTGCTCGGCGCGCTGCTCGAGCAGGTGCTGCTGCGGCCTCTCTACCGGCGCGACCACCTCGACCAGGTGCTGCTCACGCTGGGGCTGGCCTACATCGCCGGCGACCTGGTCAAGTGGATCTGGGGCGCCGACGTGCAGAGCCTGGCCGCGCCCGCGAGCCTGGCCGGGACGGTCACGCTCGGCGGGGCCGCGTTCCCGGTCTACCGGCTGTTCGTGATCGCGCTGGGGCTGGCCCTGGCGGGGCTGCTCTGGTTTATGCTGGCCCGCACGCGTATCGGGGTGATCGTGCGGGCCGGCGTGACCGACCGCGAGATGGTCAGCGGGCTGGGCATCAATATCAACCTGACCTTCCGGCTGGTCTTCGCCGTCGGCGCGGCCCTCGCGGCCCTGGGCGGCGTGGCGGCCGGCCCGATCCTGAGCCTGTTCCCCGGCATGGACGGCGATGTGCTGGTCTTCGGCCTGATCATCGTGGTCATCGGCGGGATGGGCACGCTCGGCGGCGCCTTCTGGGGCAGCCTGCTCGTCGGGGTCGTCGACACCTTCGGGAGCGTATGGCTGCCGGACTGGTCGCTGTTTACGGTCTACGCGCTGATGGCCGCCGTGCTGCTGTGGCGGCCGACGGGCCTCTTCGGCCAGAGGGCTTGACTATGTCGCCCGAAACACTGCCCGGGAACGAAGCGCTCGCGCGGCCCGTGGGCGGCCTGGCCCTGCGGCTGCGGCCGGCCGACCTGGCCGGGTCCGCCCTGGTGCTCGCCGCGCCCTGGCTGCTCCCGCCATTCGGGCTCAGCCTGCTCAACGAGATCCTGATCTTCGCGCTGTTCGCGATGAGCCTGGACCTGCTGCTCGGCTACACCGGGCTGGCCTCGCTCGGGCAGGCGGCCTTCTTCGGCGTCGGGGCCTACCTGACCGGGATCGCCGGGGTGCACCTGACGCCGAACCTGCTGGTCACGCTGCCGATCGTACTGCTTGGCAGCGGGCTCACGGCGCTGGTGCTCGGCTTTCTCTGCCTGCGGGTCGCCAGGATCTCGTTCCTGATGCTCACCCTGGCCTTCGCGCAGATGATCTATGCCGTGGCCTTCAAGTGGAACGCCGTGACCGGCGGCTCGAACGGCTTCGCCGGCGTGCCGCGCCCCACCCTGGCCCTGGGGCCGCTGTCGCTGAGCTTCGGCGACGGGCTGTCCTTCTACGTGCTGACCGCGAGCGTCGCCCTGCTCGGCTACTTCAGCCTGCGCCTGCTCGTCGGCTCGCCCTGGGGCCACACCCTGCGCGGGATCAAAGAGAACGAGCCGCGCATGGTCGGGCTGGGCTACCGGACCAGCGCCTACAAGCTATCGGCGTTCGTCGTCGCCGGGATGGTCGCCGGGCTGGCGGGCATGCTCTACGCCTCATTCAACTACTTCGTCTCGCCCCAGGATCTGTACTGGACCATGTCCGGCCAGGTGCTGATGATGGTGGTCGCGGGCGGGGCGGGCACGCTGCTTGGCCCGGCGCTGGGGGCGGCGCTGGTGCTGCTGCTGCGCACGCTGGTCAGCTCGATGACCGACCGCTGGGCCCTGGTGATGGGCGCCATCTTTATCGCGCTCGTGCTATTCGCGCCCCACGGGCTGCTGGGCCTGCTTCGCGCGGGGCTGAGCCGCGCGCGGCGGGCGCTGAGGCGCTGAGCTATGGACACAGCGCCGGCGCTACAGCTTGATCGGATCACCAGGCGCTTTGGCGCCTTCCAGGTGCTGAGCGCCGTGAGCCTGAGGATCGCCGCCGGCGAGCGGCGGGCCATCCTCGGGCCGAACGGGGCCGGGAAGACCACCCTCTTCAATGTGATCAGCGGCCTGCTGGCCCCCGATGGCGGGCGCATCGAGCTGTTCGGCGCCGATATCACCAGCGCGCCGGCCCACCAGCGGGTGCAGCGGGGGCTCGGGCGAACCTTCCAGCGCAACAACCTCTTCCCCGGGCTGAGCGTGCGAGAGAATGTGCGCCTGGCCGCCCAGCGCCAGCTCGGCCTCGCCCACCGTATGCTCGTGCGCAAGCCCGAGCGCGCGGCGCTCGACGAGCAGATCGAGAGCACCCTCAGGGCCGTCGGCATGCAGAGGCGGGGCGACGACCAGGCCGGGCTGCTCTCCTATGGCGAGCAGCGCCAGATCGAGATCGCCCTGGCCCTGGCCCTCAAGCCGCGGGTGCTCCTGCTCGACGAGCCGACCGCCGGCATGGCGCCGGCCGAGACCGCCGCGATCGTCGAGCTGCTGGCCGGGCTGCCGCGAGAGCTGACCCTGGTGCTTGTCGAGCACGACATGGATACGATCTGGGCGCTGGCCACCCACGTCACCGTGCTCCAGTACGGCGAGGTGATCGCCGACGGCGAGCCGGCCGCGGTGCGGGCCGACCCGCGCGTGATCGAGGCCTACCTTGGCGCATGAAAGAGGGGCAGCGGCGATGCTCGAGCTTGACACGGTCCACACCTACTACGGCGCGAGCCACATCCTCCAGGGGGTCTCGTTCAGCATCGGCGCGGGCGAAGTGGTGGCGATGCTCGGGCGCAACGGCGCCGGCAAGACCACCACCATCCGCACGATCGTCGGCTGGACACCCCCGCGCAGCGGGCAGGTGCGCTTCGAGCGGCAGGAGCTGTCCAGGCTGCCCGCCCACCACATCGTGCGGCGCGGCATCGGGCTGGCCCCCCAGGGCTGGCGCATCTTCCGCAACCTGAGCGTGCGCGAGAACCTGACCCTCGGCATGCGCCCGGGCGAGTGGACGCTGGCCCGCGTCTACGAGCTGTTCCCGCGCCTGCGCGAGCGCGAGCGGCACCGCGGCTCGCAGCTCTCGGGCGGCGAGCAGCAGATGGTCGCCATCGCCCGCGCGCTGCTGCTCCAGCCCCGGCTGCTCTTGCTCGACGAGGCCTCCGAGGGGCTGGCGCCGCTGCTCGTGCGCGAGATCGGCGCCGTGCTGCGCCGGCTGCGCGAGACCGGCCTCTCGATCCTGCTGGTTGAGCAGAACCTATCCCTGGCCCTCGGCGTCGCCACCCGGGTGATCGTGCTCGCCCGCGGGAGCGTAGTCTTCGAAGGCGCGCCCGACATCCTGCGCCAGGACCTGGAGGTCCAGAAGCGCTTCCTCGGGGTCTGACAGCCCGCAGCCTTTCTTTGTCTCTGAACGGAGTTATCGCCATGGATTTCACCCTGACCGAAGAGCATCTGCAGGCGCAGAAGATGGTGCGCGAGTTCGTGCGGAGAGAGGTGGCACCGCTGATCAAAGAGGCCGACC
>JAAXUL010000857.1:983-3882 GCA_013336035.1 Chloroflexales bacterium | reverse complement strand
AGCTTGTGTTCCAGACCCTGCTCGAGAAGCTTCGCACCGGCCTGCGCGCCGAGCTTAAGGAGGATGCGGCGCCCGCCTAATGGCCGGCGCCAGAACGCGCGCAGATCGCCCGGCGCCACCAACACGAAGGAGACCATTCTCTCATATGATGGAATGGTCTCCTTTCTCCGTTCAGCCTTCGCGGTCTCGCCGGGGGGCGCCTACCCGTGGCAGATCCGGTCCAGGGCCGCATTCCAGGCTTTCATACGCTCGGGGTCGCCGCCCACATCGGGGTGGTGCAGGCGCGCCATCGCCTTGCGAATCGCGTTGACCTCGTCCTCGGTGATCTGGCCGGCAAGGGCGGTAATGTCGATCACCGGTCGATCGCTGCTGGGCTCGGGGCCGAGGCCCTGCTCGAGGCGCTGAGCCCTGGCCCGCCACAGATCACGCTCGTGGGCCAGGCTGGTGTTCTCGCGCATCGTCTCGGTGAGGGTGGCAACCATCTTGGCATGAGCGCGCTGGGCCTCGTTCGCCGATAAGAGGGCTTTCTCGAGCTGGCGCCGTAGCCCCCGGCTCATTGCCTGGGCCTCTGCCAGCTCGCGGCGTAGCATATCATATTCGCGCTGGGTGAAGCCCGCGGTAGTGGACGGCAGATCTTCCGGCTGTAGCAAGCTGGACCTCCTGGCCGGATCTTGCTCCGTGCCTGAGCCCGGGGCGCTCCGTTGCCCCTCATCGTTGGTTCTCTCTGAAAGCACAACCTATAGTATAGCGGTTTCAAGCCCGCCGCGCTAGAGGCCCTGCTACAATCGAGGCGCCCGCGCTTGCGCTACGCAGAGTGGGGCCATATACTCTGAAAGCATCAGGCACCTCATTGAGTGTCTCCCTGATAGGGGGGTGAGGGGTCCAAGAGGGCGTACTATGAGCGATCGGGAGCAGCGCCGCCTCGACGCTATTGAGGATTTTCGCCGCGCCAGGCGGCGAGCTGTGCTCGAGGATCTCCTGGCCTGGCTCAAGGGTGAGCCGGACGACCTGCTCGCCTTCGAGGAGGTGTGGCGGCGGGTCGGCGAGCACAGCTGGGCGGCGCGCGGGCTGCACGAGATCCCCGTAGAGGCGATCGTCGGCAGCGTCGGGCGCTACAGCGATTTCACCCGCCACTTCCTGCCCCGCCGGCCCTCCGACGAGGCGCGCTGGGCCAACGTGCAGATGCTGATGAGCAGCGGGCATCGCCTGCCGCCGATCGAGGTCTACAAGCTGGGGCAGGTCTACTTCGTCAAGGACGGCAACCACCGCGTCTCGGTCGCCCGCGAGCTTGGCATCACCCACCTGTCGGCCCTGGTCAGCGAAGTGCAGGCGCACGTCCCGCTCTCGCCCGACCTCTCGCCCGACGATCTGATCATCGCCAGCGAGCACGCCAGCTTCATCGGGCAGACCCACCTCGACGAGCTGCGGCCGGGCCTCGGGCTACGCGTGACGGTGCCGGGCGCCTACCAGACGCTTGCGGGCCACATTGAGCAGCGGCGCTACCAGCTGGCGCTGCGCGAGGCGCGGGCCGTCAACGCGGGGGAGGCGGCCACGTGGTGGTACGATAGCGTGTACCTACCGATGGTGGCGCTGATCCGCGAGCTGGGCCTGCTTGGCGATTTCCCTGGGCGCACCGAGACCGATCTGTACGTCTGGGTGAGCGAGCACCAGGCCGCCCTCGAGGTGGAACTGAGCTGGCCGGTCGCGCCGGCTGTGGCCGCGAGCGACCTGGCCGAGCGGCGAAGCCCGCGGGCCGAGCGGGTCTTGCGCCGGGCGGGGAAGCGGCTGCTCGACGTGATCAGGCCGGAGACGGTTCGGCCCGGCCCGCCCCCGGGCACATGGCGCCACGAGCACCATGTCGACGAGGGGGCGACAGGGCTCTTCAAGACGATCCTGGTGCCGCTGAGCGGCCAGGCGGAGGGCTGGCGAGCGCTCGAGCAGGCTATCATCATCGCCGGCAGCGAGCACGGCGCGCTTTATGGGCTGCATGTGCTCCCGGCGCACAACGGCGCCACAGCCAAGGCGGCTGCCATTCAGCAGGCCTTCGCAGAGCGCTGCGCGGCCGCGGGGCTGCCGGGGCGTATGGCGATGGACACGGGCGCTGTCGCGAGCCGCATCTGTGAGCGGGCGCGCTGGGCCGATATCGTGGTGGTGAGCCTGGCGCATGCGCCGCGGGCGCGGCCCCTCGCCCGGCTGCGCTCCGGGCTGCGCGACCTGATCCAGCGCTGCCCGCAGCCGCTGCTGGCCGTGCCGGGGGTCGTGACGCCGCTGACCCACGGCCTGCTCGCCTACGACGGCAGCCGCAGATCCGAGGAGGCGCTGATGCTCGCCGCCTACCTGGCGCTCCGCGGCCCGTTCTCGCTGGTTGTCGTGACGGCGCACGGCCGGGGCGATAGCGCCGCCGAGACGGTCGAGCGCGCGCAGGCGTACCTGGAGCAGCGCGGCATCAGCGCGCGCTACGTCACTAAGCAGGCCCCCGCGGACGAGGCGATCCTCGCCGTTGCCGAAGACCAGAAGACGGACCTGATCATCCTGGGGGGCTACAGCTTTCGGCCCGAGCTGGAGATCATGCTTGGCAGCACTGTCGACAGTGTCTTGCGCGCGAGCCAGGTGCCCGTGCTGGTGTGCCGCTAGTCCAACATAGGGAGCGTGAGCGGAGGGCAGATGGGCGAGGCGCTGATCCTGGTCGTAGAGGACGAGCCGACGATCGTCGAGGTGATCGTGCGCTACCTCCAGCGCGAGGGGTTTCGCACCGTCACGGCCGGCGACGGCGAGGGGGCCCTGCGGGCTGTCGCCCGCGAGCGCCCCGACCTGCTGATCCTCGACCTGATGCTGCCCGGCCTGGACGGCTTCGAGGTGCTGCGGCGCCTGCGGGCCGGCGGCGCCCTCCCCGTGGTTA
>JAAXUL010000857.1:0-973 GCA_013336035.1 Chloroflexales bacterium | reverse complement strand
TCGCCAAGCCCTTCAGCCCGCGCGAGCTTGTGGCCCGGGTCAAGGCGGTGCTGCGGCGCACCCAGGGCAGCCCCGGCGGCGACCCGGCGCCCCCGCCGCCGGCCCTGATCGTGGGCGACCTGTGGCTCGACCCGGCGGCCCGGGCCGTCACCCTGGCCGGCCAGCCGATCAGTCTGACGAGCCGCGAGTTTGACCTGCTGGCCTTCCTGATGCGCCACGTCAACCAGGTCTTCACCCGCGAGCAGCTGCTCGACCAGGTCTGGGGCTTCACCTTCGCCGGCGATCTGAGCACCGTGACCGTGCATATCCGCCGCCTGCGCGAGAAGATCGAGCGCGATGCCGCCACGCCCACGCTGCTCCAGACCGTCTGGGGCGTCGGCTATAGGCTCAGCGGCGAGCGCAAAGGCGCATAGGAGGCCACGGATGCCTAGCAACCGCCCACGCGCAGCGCCTACCCCGGCGCGAACCTTCACCCCCGTGTGGCTGGGGCTGGGGCTGGGGCTCGCCCTCGTGGTGCTCCTTGCGGTCGTCTGGCTGCAGGCGCCCGCAGCCGACCTCGCGGCCCTGCTGACCTCGCTCCTCATCACCGGGCTGGCCTCGGTGGGGCTGGGCCTCGCGGGCATGGGCTGGCTGCGGCGCGGCCATGTGCGCATCTGGCTCCAGGTGACGCTCACCTACCTGTTCGGGGTGGCGGTCGCCCTCTGCAACATCCTCGTCACCGCCCAGCTTATGTTCATCTCCTCGCACGATCTGCCGCTGCTGGCGCTGCTCATGCTCTTCGCCGCGCTGATCGCGACGGGGCTGGGCGCGGCGCTCTCGCACGTCTTCGCCGAGCGGGTCTCGGCTCTGCACCAGGGCGCGGCGGCGCTGGCGACCGGAGACCTGACAGCCCGCGTGCCGGTGGCCGGTCACGATGAGCTGGCCGCCCTGGCGCGCACCTTCAACCATATGGCCGACCAGCTGGCGGCCGGCG
>JAAXUL010001622.1 GCA_013336035.1 Chloroflexales bacterium | reverse complement strand
GCGAGGAGGCCGACCGGGTGGCCGGGCTGCGCATCGGCGCCGACGACTACCTGACCAAGCCCTTCAGCCCGCGCGAGCTGGTCGCGCGGGTCGAGGCGATCCTGCGCCGGCGGCGCGGGGCGCCCTCACGCGACAGCGCGCTGCGCTTCCGCCACCTGGTGATCGACCCGGAGGCGCGCACGGCGAGCGCGGCTGGCCAGCCCCTCGAGCTCAGCCCTACCGAGTTCGATGTGCTGCTCGCCCTAGCCCGCCACCCCAACCGCGCCCTGACGCGCGAGCAGCTGATCGACCTCGTGTGGGGCGCCGACTTCTACGGCACCGACCGCGTGGTCGACGTCTACGTTGGCCAGGTGCGCCGCAAGCTCGAGACGGCGACGGGCGAGAGCCTGATCGCCACGGTGCGCGGGGTGGGCTACCGCTTCGCCGACGAGCGCTCATGAGCGCCCTGCGCCAGCTGCGTTGGCAGCTCATCGCCGTGCAGATGCTCGTGGTGGGCGTCGGCGTGGCGGTGCTCGCCGTCACCGCTGACGAGCTGGGCAGCAGGCTGTTCGCCGCTGAGCTGCACAGGCTGCTCGTGGCCGCCAGGGGTGATCCGGCCAGCGTCGAGGCGGCCCTGCTCGTCAGCTTCCGCGCGACGGTGGGCCGAGCGCTGCTAACGGCGGCCGTCGCCGCGGCGGTGGTCGGCCTGATCTCCAGCCTGCTCCTGCTGCGCCAGATCCTCCGCCCGCTCGGCGAGATCGCCGAGAGCAGCCGGCGCATCGCCGAGGGGCGCTACGACGAGCGGGTGGCCGTGCCCGCGAGCGATGAGCTCGCCACGGTGGCCAGCAGCTTCAATGCGATGGCGGCCAGCCTGGAGCAGGTGGAGCAGCAGCGCGTCGCCCTGATCGGCAACGTCGCCCACGAGCTGCGAACACCACTGACAGGTATCGAAGGCTACCTGGAGGGGCTGGTCGATGGCGTCTTCGCGCCCGAGCCGGCGACCTTCGCCGAGATGCAGCACGAGGTGCGGCGCCTCCACCGCCTGGTCGAGGATCTCCAGACTCTCTCCCAAGTCGAGGCGGGCCAGGTGCGCCTGCGTCTCGCCGAAGTAGATCTGGGGGCGGTGGCCCGGCGGGTGGTGGAGCAGCTGCGCCCCCAGAGTACGGCGAGCAGCCTCGAGGTGGTGACCAGCGCAGATGTGGGGCCACTGGTCGTGCGGGCCGACCCCGACCGCGTCGCCCAGATCCTGCTCAACCTGGTCGGCAACGCGCTGCGCTACACGCCCGAGGGCGGCTGCATCACGGTGCGGCTCGGCGCAGACCAGGGACAGGTATGGGCGGCTGTCGAGGACACGGGGGTGGGCATCGCCGCGGATGAGCTCGCGCTGATCTTTGAGCGCTTCTACCGCATCGACCGCTCGCGCGCGCGGGCGAGCGGCGGCAGCGGGATCGGGCTGACCATCGCGCGCCACCTGGCCTGGGCGATGGGCGGCACCCTCACCGCCGCCAGCGCCGGCCCGGGCCGGGGCAGCACCTTCACGCTCACCCTGCCGCGG
>JAAXUL010000193.1 GCA_013336035.1 Chloroflexales bacterium | reverse complement strand
CGCGAACCAGGCGTCAAGCAGCAGCTCGTCGTCAGACAGCTCAGCCGGCGAGGGCGGCCTGGGCACAGCCAGGCCCATAAGTCCGCCAACAGGCTCAAGGGCCGCGGTGCCGAAGATGCCAGCGGGCGGGCCCATCTCGCCATAGCTCGGGGGGGCGCTGACACGCTCGTCGAGGTCGTAGGCGAGATTAGAGACCGGCAGGTCATCGGCCGGGTCGTCGAGCTCGAGCATGCCAGCTTGTAGCCGGGCCGCGGCGCCGCTCAGCCCCGCATCTGCCCCCTCGGGCGCCTGACTGCGCCGATAGACCACCTCGCGCGGTTTGTCTCGCTCCATGCTCCCTCTCGACCCGCAAGCCACCTCGTACGCTCGGCCCGAAAGCCCGGCCCTGTCCGCCTTACACCCTACGCGACAACGTGCAGCACCGGGCCGAGGGCGCTCTTCACCAGCCCCGACTGGACGATTAGGACAGCGCCAAACAGCTGGAAGCGGCCCTCGCGTGGCGGCGCCAGATCGGCGATCGGCCCGTAGCTCTGCTGGCCGGGGCGCAGCCGACCATTGAGCGCGCCGACCATGGTAACTGCACCGCTGGCTATGTCGCTGGCCAGGATGACGACGCTGTACGGCGCACCGGCGGCGACGATCTGCCAGGCCTCGGGTCCGGCCAGGGTGAACGGCAGCCGGGCCCGCAGGCTCGCTCCCTCCTGCGGCGCGCCGGGCTCGTCCTCGAGCACCAATTCGACGACAAGCTCGCCCAGTTCCAGCAGCACCTCGGCAGGCCCGGCCGGCGCCTCGCCTGCGGCCTGCTCCACGACAGGCTCGGCCAGGCCAGGCATGGCGGCCTGCGGTGAACCGGGCGAATCCGCTAGCATACGCGCCCTCCCACGGGGATCAGCTATTCCCACCGCATCTAAATGGGCCGCATAGGCACTGAAGAATGTCACAAGTCGCTCCACGCTCCAGCCGTCCCAGGTCTCCTCAGCGCCATCCTGCAGGTGCACTGTCCGGGTGCGGATCACGCGGCTCTGGGCGTCGAGCTGTAGCTCGATAGTGAAGGTGGCGTAGCGCTTGCCGGGGGCCCCGGGGGCGCCCAGCGCGGCGGCCAGCGACACGGCCTCTCCGGCGAGGTCGCGCGCACGGCCGACCCAGTCCTGCCTGACGATCCGCTCGGTCGAGAGCAGGGGCAGATGGGCAACCATCCCGGCGAGCTGGTCAGGGTTGAGGGCCGCGAGCTGCGCGAAGGTGCGAACGCCGGCCTCGTGCAGGTGGCGCTCGATCACCGGGCCAATCCCCGGGATACGCTTGAAATCATCGGCCTCGGGCGATGACCCGGGGCCGGCGTCCGCCTGGGGAAGCTTCGTACCCATGATTGGCTTCGGGTAGCCCGTGAGCTCTGCGACAAGGGGTTCCCACGCGGACGAGGTTGCCGGCCTAGCTTCGAGGCCAAGGTCAGGCGCAGCGGCAACAGATCAGCGCGTATTGCGAAGAATACCACAGGTTCTGAGGCCAGAGTGCAGGGGCTAGAGCGGGAGCGCTCTAAGCTGAGCGGCGCGCTAGACAGACTCGCGGCGGCGGATGCGCTCGTAGAGCTCGACCGTGGCCGGCGAGGGCTCGACGTCAAGCTCGGCACGCAGGGCCTCGACGCAGGCCTGGTACTGGCGCAGCGCGGGGGGGGACTGGCCAAGGCGGGCATAGCAGCGCATCAGCCGGCAGTGGGCATCCTCGCGGCAGTTGTCGGCGGCCAGCATCAGCTGGCACAGGTTCGCGCAGGCCGCGTACTGGCCCTGGGCAAAGTAGATCAGGCCGAGGCGGTCGAGGGCCTCGAGGTACATCACGCGCAGCCGCTCGCGGGTGAGCACCGGCCAGTCCTCGTAGGGGTCGTCGATCAGGAAGTCGGCGCCGTACAGCCCGATCGCGACCTCGTACTCGCCTGTTGCCGCCCTGATCTGGCCGCTCTCCTCGAACTGGCGGCCTGCCTGCACATGACGCTCGAACTCCTCGACATCGACCCAGATCCCCAGTTCGGGGTCCAAGCGGTAGGCCCCATTCTCGAAGATCACCACCGCGGTCTCGGTGACGGCGCGAAAGGCCTGGCGCAGACCGTGGATGGCGACGTTCAGGCTGTTGCGGGCCGACTCGGGCGACGACTCGGGCCAGAAGAAGTCCATCAGGACATCGCGGGGCACCGGCCGCGCGCGCTGGGTGAGCAGATACTTTAGCACCGAGCGACCGCGCCCGCTGGGCCAGCTCTCGACCGGGCGGTCGTTGAGGATCACCCGGAACGCGCCTAGCATATAGACGGCCAGGCTGGGCCCAGCCACGGCAGCGGGCTCAGCCTGCGGGGCCAGGTTCGGCCCGCCGACCTGGCAGGCCAGATCGCCGGCGACAGCGACCGCGGCCAGGCTAGCGGCCGCCGGGGCGCTCGCCACAGCCACGGCAGAGAGGTCAAGGGTCAGCGGGGGCGCAGGGATTGTTTGCTCGCCGTAGAGCCCAAGCCGGGGCGGGGGTGGGGCAACGAAGCTGATCCCCACGTGGGCGGCGGGGGCGGGCGACTGGCTGCGGCGCAGCCCGAGCACGCCGAGCAGGCGCCCCCAGACGCCGCCGCCCGCGGCGACGAGCACGGGCTCAGCCTCAGGGGTAGGCGCCAGCAGCTTCAGCAGCAGCGGCAGGCGCGCCCAGCCGTGCACCTCAAGCAGGGCCTCGAGGTTGTGCTGGGGCGCCGCGAGCAGCAGACGCAGCTGGTCTCCCGCCTCGCGCGCGGCCTGCTCGGCGGCCCAGTAGGCCGCGCGATGCTCCTCGCACTGATGGTGCAGGTCACGCTGGCGCCGCACCAGCAGCTCGGCCTGGCGGGGCAGCGCGAGCATCAGCTGGTCGTCGAGGGTCGCGGCGACCTCCTGAGCCTGGCCGAAGTAGACCAGGGCCTTGTCGAGATCGTCGGCGGCGGCGGCCAGGCAGCCGAGCTGCCACGCGGCCCAGCCGCTCTGCCAGGGCAGGCCAGCGGCCGGCGCCTGGGTGCCGGCCGCCAGCGCGCGGGCCTCGGCCCGCGCAAGGTCGCCCCGCCACACCGCCAGCGTGCTCTCGGCCAGCAGGCTCTGGCAGCAGCCGGGCGCGTCGCGGCGGGCCTCGAACAGCCGCGTGGCCAGGGTGAAAGCCTGCTGGGCCGCGCCGAGCTGGCCCTGGGCCGCGGCAAGCTCCCCGCCGACATAGACCAGATAGGGCCACTCCGCGAGGGTCTGCGCGGACAGCTGGCCCAGCCACTCCTCGAGGGTCTCCCAGTGGCCGAGGCTCACGAACAGGTCGACGATCCGAGAGATGGCCTCGGCGGCGCACGAGCGGTCGCCTAGCTCGAGGTAGAGCGGCACAGCCTGCTCGACGGCCCCTAGCTCGACCAGGTGGGCCGCGGCCCGCTGAAGCACCGGGCGATCGAGCCTGGCCCGCGCGCGCAGGGCCTCCTGCAGAGGCGCGCGCCAGACCGGCTGGAGCAGCAGCCAGTCGTCCTCGAGGGCCGCGAACCAGGGGCCCTGGGGCAGCTTCGGCGAGCCGACCGCTGCGGCGAGGAGCTGGGGGTGCACGTAGCCCAGGCGCAGCGCCAGGGCGATGGCATGCTGATCGTCTGCGTCCGCCATGACCAGCCACGAGCGGGCGACCCGGGCCAGCAGCCCCACGAGGTCGGCGGCCCGCTCTACGCTCTGCTGGACAGGCGCCGGGCCAAGGGTCGCGGCGACGGCGCACAGATCGAGCAGGGTGGCCGCGCGGCCCTCCACCAGGGCCGCGGCGCGGCGGGCTGTCGCCGCCGCAAGCCCGCATCCGGTCGCGGCGACCAGCTCCTCGGCCGCCCGTTCCCCCAGGCGCAGGTCGCCCAGATCACGGAAAGCGGTGGCGGCCGGCAGCGCGACGGGCGGCAGCGGCCGCTCGGCGGTGAGGACGCAGCTCACGTCGGGCACCAGGGTCGAGAGCACATGGGCGCTCAGGAGCCGCAGGGTCTGGGAAGCGTCGCCGAGGTGGTGACAGCCCTCGAGCACGAGGGCGCCGTTGGCGCCGAGGGCCTCCGCGAGCTCCTGCGAGAGCCTGGCGAAGATCGGCGGCCAGCCCAGCAGCGGGCCCGGGTGGCGCCGCATCTGCTCGAGCGTCAGGCTGCCGGCCTCTGGGCGAAGGCCCCGCAGGGCGGCGATCAGAGAGGTGAGCAAGGTCGCCGGGTCGCGATCGGCAGCGCCGAGGCGCACCCACACGATCGGCCCGCCGCGGGCGACCAGCAGGTCCGCCAGGCTGGCGCCCGGCAGGTAGCCCGATGGGGCGATGAACAGCGTCACTCCGCCACGGACGGCGCGCTCGAGCGCCGGCAGCGCCAGCGGCATCCTGGCCGGGCGAGGTGCGGCCGACAGAGGTGCAAACGGCATGGCACACCCCCAAGCTGGATATGAACGGAATGTGCGCCAGTATGAATAGTTTAGGTGCGGGGCAGGAGGCCGGGCTGCGCACACCCATCAGCATGGATGAGCCGGCTACAATGGGGTAGGGGGCGGTGGTGAGCGCTTTAGAAGCGGCACTACTGCAAGCTATAGTATATCCAACCCGAATACACGTCAAGGATCAGAGCCGTTGGACAGCTATGCCTGTACAAGCCCCCGCGTACGCTTTCATCTCTGCCGATAACACTCGAACGCCCCAGAGACAGACCTTCCTTTAGAGAAGGTTCGCAACCAAGTTACACTGTCTCCGCTTGCCGCGGTAGGGGATGGAAGTGGAGAGCGAAGTCCTCCACACCTCCCGTCGGACTGTAACGTAAAAAGCCGCGCAGCGAAACCTTGCCTTAGAATCCGCCATAGGGCGGCGCGCGCGCTGTGGCCGCTTCGGCTGATTTCAGGTAGAATCAAGAGGCGGAGTTTATCGTCACCCCTTTCACAAGGCAAAGGGAACAGGAGTTATCCATAACTATGGCAGAGAGCACCATCAAGGTGGGCGACCTGGCCCCCGACTTCGAGCTGCTGAGCGACAGCGGCGAGCCAACCAGGCTGTCGCAGCTCCGCGGCAAGAAGGTGATCCTCTACTTCTACCCGAAGGACGATACGCCGGGGTGTACGACGCAGGCATGCGGCTTCCGCGACAGCTACCCCGTGATCGAGGAGAAGAACGCCGTGGTGCTGGGCGTCAGCCCCGATGGCCAGAAGGCCCACCAGAAGTTCAAGACGAAGTTCAACCTGCCGTTCACCCTGCTGGTGGACGACCAGCACGCCGTGGCCGAGGCCTACGGCGTCTGGGTCGAGAAGAACATGTACGGGAAGAAATACTTCGGGGTCGAGCGCAGCCACTTCGTGATCGACGAGCAGGGCCGGCTCGCCGAGGTGGCTGTCAAGGTTAAGCCCGAGGATAGCGTGCGGCGCGCGCTGGCCGCGCTAGGGTAGGGCGCCGAGCTGGTACGATGCGCTAAACTCTGGAGAGGAGGGCACAATGGCAAAGCATAAAGAGCACAATGGCAAAGCATAAGCAGAAGAGCGCGCAGGGGTCTACGCCGCAGGCGAAGCCTGTTGGCGGCATGGCGATCGCCGCCGGCTGGCCCGTACACGAGGTGCTGCTCTCGCGCGGGTGGGACCAGCCGCATGCCCTGGCCATCGTGCTGATCGCGCGGCGCTCGCCAAACTCGGGCAAGGTCGCCGTTGCCAGCTTCCTGGTCGATCTCTCGTGCCTCGGCGTGAAGAGCGCGCAGGTCAGGCTGCACAAAGACGTGGCCGAGTACAACGCCGGGCTACGCGCGCATATCATGGGACGCCAGCCGATGGCGCCGGCCGACCTCAACCTGGCGGCGAAGATCGTGCTCACCGGCCTGGAGTATGCCGACGCCCTCGGCTTCAAGCCCGACCCTGTCTTCGCCCAAGCCCAGCCGCTGCTGAGCGGCGCCGACATCGCCGCCTGCCCGACGCCAGTCAGGACCGGCGGCCCCGAGGGCAAGCCGTTCTTCATCAATGGCCCCTACGACGATGTTGACAAGGTGATCGCCCAGCTCAGGCGCGCCGTCGGCGAGGGCAACTTCCACTATCTGATCGAGGCCGGGCCAGGTATGCCGAGCTTGCTCAGCGACGATGATCTGGGATAGACATACCCACCACAGCCTGTGGTATAATCGGCGCGCGCAAGCCCGATCCACCACACCTGTTGTAAAGGGATATGTCATGCCCGATGTGGCGCTCATCGAGGCCCTCGACCGGCTGCGCGAGGGCTACACCCAGCGGCAGAAGCTCAGCGCGAATCTGGCGGCGGCGCTGAAGGGCACCACCAGCGCCCTGGGCAAGGCCTCGCGGACGATGCGCGACTATATCGAGCGCGGCCAGGGCGCCGCCGACGCGGCCCCCCGCGCCCTCGAGGCCCTGGCCGCCTCGCGCCTGCGCGACGAGGCGATCGACCCGCTGCAGCCCGCGCTGCGCCGCGAGGTGAAGCTGCTCACCGAGCAGGCCACCGCGCTCAAAGACGCCGCCAACGCCCTGCGCGGCGAGGCGGTCGACGTGGTCAAGCTCGGCCACGCCCTGACCGCCCTCGAGGCCAGCAAGCTGAAGGACCCCGCCGTCGCCGCCCTGCTCCCGCGGCTCGCGGACGAGCTAGACCAGGGCCAGCAGGCCCTCGGCGCCACCTTCGGCCTGGCCCTGCGCCACGCCCTGGCCGAGCGCGGCATCACGCTGGAGGGCCGCCCGCCCCGCTTCGAGATCGGCCCCTTCGAGCTGGCCGCCGACTTCGTCAGCCGCGCGGCCACGCTCAGCTACGGCAAGAACCTGGTCGCGAGGCGCGTGCCGCTCAGCGTCGAGGCTGTGCTCAAGGCCTACGACCGCGAGGCGAAGGCGATCACCGGCCGCTCCGAGAATGGCGCCGAGTGGATCAGGCAGCTCTACGCCGCGTGGGAGATCGTGCGCGCGCGCCGGGGCGGGGGCGACCCGCGGGCCAACATCGTCGAGTGCTACTACGAGCTGGTGCTGCTGCGCCAGCCGCGCGCCTTCCGCTTCAGCCCCAGCAAGCACAGCTTCGTGGACTACAGCCGCGCGCAGTTCGCCTACGACTTCTACGAGTTCACAGGCCGCAACAAGGCGATCTACCAGGGCCTGCGGGCCTTCGGCACCAGCGCCACCAAGTCGCAGACCGACAACCCCGAGCGCAGCATCTGGATCGTCAATGGCGATAGCCCCCACGCAGGGAACTACATCTCTGATGTGAAGTTCGACAAGGACGAGTAAGGGCCTATGCTCCCTGAACCGCGCCTCGCGCGCCAGATCATCGAGACCCTCGGCCAGTCGGGCACCCCGCTCTCGAAGGGCGTCAGCTACTACAACGTCGGCAACGAGTCGCTGCTCAACGCCATCGACAGCCACTACCTCGGCTCGTACCTGGCCGACGGCGGGGCCGTCTTCAAGCTGGTGGTCGGCGACTACGGCAGCGGCAAGAGCCACTTCCTCTACTGCGTGCGCGACCGGGCCTGGGGCCGCAACTTCGCCGTCAGCAAGGTCGACCTGAGCCCCAAAGAGAGCCCGTACGACGACCAGCGCCGGGTCTACGCCGCCGTCGCCTCGAGCGTCATCTGGCACGAGCTGGGCAGCCTCAGCGAGGACGAGCGCGGCCTGACGCGCTTCCTCGAGGGCACGCTGCGCCGCCTGGTCGCCCCCCACGGCCTCGACCTGGAGGACCCCGGCGCCGCCGAGCTGCCCGAGGTGCGCGCCCTGCTGCAGACGATGGCCACCACGCCGATCGACAGCCTGAGCTTCCAGAAGGCGGTGCAGGGCTTCTTCAGCGCGCTGCTGCGCGGCCAGGAGCTGCGCCGCGAGGCTATGGGCCGCTGGCTCCACGGCGAGGAGGTCAGCCCCGAGGACGGGCGCGACCTGCGCGGGGTCGGGGTGACCGAGAAGATCAACAAGAACAACGCCTTCAAGATGCTGCGCTCGCTCTGCCAGGTGGTGCGGGCGCTCGGCTACACTGGCCTGGCCCTGCTCTTCGACGAGGGCGACCGCATGCTCAGCGTCGGCGGACGCTCGGAGAAGGTGGCCACCGACAACCTGCGCGAGGTGATCGACCGCTGCCGCGAGGACCTGCCGGGCGCCCTGTTCCTCTACGCCGTGCCGCCCGCCTTCATCCACGACGTCGTGCCCAAGTACCCGGCCCTGCAGCAGCGCATCCAGGCCCCCGGCTACTTCTCGCGCTCGAACCCCTTCAGCCCGCAGATCAGCCTGGACCACCTCGACCTCCCCGACGAGCAGCTGCTCACCGAGATCGGCTTCCGCCTGCTGCCGATCTTCGAGAGCGCCTACGGCGTGAAGCTTGACCCCGAGACCCAGGCCGCCAATATCGCCACCCTCTCCGAGGCCGCCCGCGCCTCGTTCCTGGCGATCAGCCACCGGCGCCTGTTCATCAAGGCCCTGGTGACCGAGTGGTTCCGCCAGAAGGAGGAGGGCGAGCAGCGGGTCGGCGCCGAGTACGCCGCCGCCGCCATCCGCGGCCAGAGCGAGGCCCTGATGCAGCTTGCCGACAGCGAGCAGCGGCCGTACTGACGGGTCTGCCGGAGCACTGGAGATGAGGCCTATGGCCGACACTGACATCCAGCAGTTGCGCCGCGTGGTGCACCCCCAGCTCGGCGCGGGCGAGCTGCTGAAGACCTATATGGGCGGCTACGAGCTCGAGGTGCGCTTCGACTCGGGGCGGCGCTTCCGGCTGCCCGCCCGCGAGTTCGAGGCCGAGACGGTGAGCGCCTGGCTGCCCCCCGCCGCCGCCCCGGCGAGCCATCGCCCCGCCGTGCTCGAGCACGACCAGTTTCGCGCCCGCCAGACCCTCGAGGCCCTGCGCCTGGGCATCGTGCCCGTGCAGGACGTCGAGACGCTCACCATCGGCCTCGAGGCCGAGCGGGTCAGCCTCGACCGGGCCCTGGCCCGCAGCAAGGAGCGCGGCGGCGACGCGATGGCCGTCATCGGCGACTACGGCTTCGGCAAGAGCCACTTCGTCGAGCTGGCCGCCCGCCGGGCCCTGCGCGAGAACTGCCTGGTCGCCTCGGCCAGCCTCGACCTGGTCGAGGTGCCGCCCGGCAAGGCCAACGAGATCTACAGCGCCCTGGTGCGCGGCCTGCGCTACCCCGATAGCGACGAGCGCGGCCTCGCCCCGCTGCTGAAGCGCGCCGCCGCCGCCCCCGGCCTGGCCGAGCAGCTGCTCGCCCGCGGCCCCCGCGAGCGCGACGACCCCCTGGTCGCCGCCGTGCTCGCCCTGGTCGACTGCCCCAGCCAGAGCGCCTTCGACGATACGGTGCTCTGGCTCAGCGGCCTGCTGCGCACGCCCAGCGCCGATATGAAGACCTGCCTGAAGCGCCCGCCCCGCCTCTACCTGGCCGGCGAGGTCGCGCGCCAGTACAGCTACCTGCTGACCGCGATCAGCGTGCTGGCGACGATGCTCGGCTACGGCGGCCTGGCGGTGCTGATCGACGAGTCGGAGCACTACTCGCTGCTGCGCGCCACCCAGCGCGGCCGCGCCGACGCCTTCTTCAAGGCTATGATCTACGCGGCCCTGGGCCAGGCCAACAGCCGGGTGGACCCCAAGAGCATCCCCTACCACGGCAAGGCCGAGTACGAGCTGAGCTTCGCCTCGAGCGCGCACCTGTTCTTCCTCTTCGCCCTCACCGAGAGCGAGAACCGCATGCCGGTCGATAGCTGGCTCGCGCCCTCGCAGATCCTGCGCCTCGACGACCGTTTCATCGAGCGCGATGTGCTCGAGTTCTACAAGACCCTGCTGCGCTACCACAGCATCGCCTACGCCTACGCCTACCCGCCCCCCCGCGAGCGCTACGAGGAGGTCGTGCGCGCCGTGCCTGGCATGCTCTCGCGCGCCCTCGGCCAGCACCGCATCAATCTGCGCGAGGTGATCCGCCTGGCCGTCACCAGCTGCGACCTGCTCTTCCTCCACCCCGACTACGAGCCGGCCACCCTGGTCGCCGAGCTGGCCAGGGGCCTGCGCGTGTAAGTGCCTGCAAGCTGCGTTTGCGGCATTCAGACGGTGGATGGTGGGCGCTTCGCGGAGGGCAAGCCCTCCCTGAAACCCTCGCTGTGGTGCCAGGATGAGCCTCGACCAGGCCGATCACGCCGACCTCAGGGCGCAGCTCGCGCTGAAGGCGCGCCTCCCGCGCACATGGCCGGCCTTCTTCGAGCGCTACGGCAGCTTCACGGCGGCCCAGATGGCGGCCATCCCGCCCCTGCTCGCGGGCGAGGGCCTGCTGCTCTGCGCGCCCACGGCCAGCGGCAAGACGGCCGCCGTGCTCGCCCCGCTGGTCGAGCGCTACTGCCCGCCGGTGCGCCCGCCCAAGCAGCTGCGCATCCTCTACCTGACGCCGACGCGGGCCCTGGTGAACGACCTGCGGTCCCGGCTCGCCCACCCGCTCGCCAGCATCGGCGTGGGCCTGGGGGTGAAGACGAGCGACGGGGCCTTCGCGAAGGGCCGCCCGCCCGATGTGCTGATCACCACCCCCGAGTCGCTCGACGCGCTGCTGGCCGCCGACGCGCGGCTCTTCGCGCGGCTGCGGGCCGTGGTGATCGACGAGCTGCACCTCTTCGACGGCACGCCCCGCGGCGACCAGCTGCGCGCCCTGCTCGCCCGGCTGCGCCGCGTGCGCGCCTACGCCGCCGCCAGCGGCGACGCCCCCGACGACACGCTGCAGTGCGTGGCCCTCTCGGCGACCATCGCCG
>JAAXUL010000856.1 GCA_013336035.1 Chloroflexales bacterium | reverse complement strand
CCAGTAGGTCCAGCCCTGGTAGAGCAGCACCAGCGGCACGAAGACCAGGGCCACGACCGTCATCACGGCCAGGGTCTTCGGACTGGAGGAGGCGCTGTAGATCGTCAGGCTCCAGGCCGGGTCGAGGCTGGAGACCATCACGCGTGGGAAGAGGGCCATAAAGACGGTAACCACCGACAGGCCGATGTTCAGGCTGGTCATCACGAAGGCCCAGCCTGGACGGCCGACGTGGACGAAGTAGGCCGCGCCGAAGAGGGCGCCGATGGCGGCGACGGGCACGGCACCCGGGTTGACGCCCAGGTGCGTGACGATGTCGGTCATCAGGTAGGTGGCGACGATACAGGCCGCGGCCACGGCGGTCGTCGCCGGGCCGACGCGGCGGGTCACGCCCATAGCCCGCGCGCTCAACTCGCCGCTGGTCTTCAGGTTGATGAAGAGCGCCCCGTGGAGCACGAACATCGCCAGGGTCGTGGCTCCGCCGAGCAGGGCGTAGGGGCTGAGCAGGTCGAAGAAGCTGCCGACATAGTTCATCTCGGCGTCGATGGGAACGCCGCGCAGCATGTTGGCCAGCACAACGCCCCAGAGCACGGCGGGCACCGCGCTGCCGAAGACGATCGCCCGGTCCCACCAGGCCCGCCAGACAGGGCTCTCGTGCTTGCTGCGGAACTCGAAGGCCACGGCGCGCACGATCAGCGCCAGGAGCATCAGGAAGAGCGCCAGGTAGAAGCCGCTGAACATGGTGGCGTACCAGTGCGGGAAGGCGGCGAAGATTGCGCCGCCCGCCGTGAGCACCCAGACCTCGTTGCCGTCCCAGACCGGGCCGATCGTGTTGATCACGACGCGCCGCTCGGTGTCGGTCTTGCCGATCACCGGCAGCAGGATGCCCACCCCGTAGTCGAAGCCCTCAAGGATGAAGAAGCCGACGAAGAGCACGGCCACCAGCAGAAACCAGATCAGGTTGAGATCCATGGTGTGCTCTCCTTACCGGCCTAGCGGGGCGGGGCGCAGGGCGGGCGTAGGCGCGGAGGGGGCCTCGCCGGGCACGTTGCGGGCGTACTTGAGCATTAGAAAGACCGTCGCGACGATCAGCCCGAGATAGACCAGGCTGAAGCCGACCAGGGAGATCAGCACCGTGCCCGCGCTGACTGTGGGCGACACGGCCTGCTCGGTGCGCATCAGCCCGTAGATGATCCAGGGCTGGCGGCCCATCTCGGTGAAGATCCAGCCCGTCGCGTTGGCGAGGTAGGGCAGGCCGATGGCCGGCGTGAGCATCCAGAGGAAGCGCGGCCAGCCCTCGACCTGGTGGCGCAGCACGAGGGCGAGGGCGAGGGCGGCCAGTGCGAGCATGGCGAAGCCGGCACCAACCATGGCCCGAAACATCCAGTAGGTCAGGAAGACATTGGGAATGTAGTTGCCAGGGCCGTAGCGGGCCTCCGCCTCAGCCTGGAGGTCCTTGACGCCGTGGACGAGGCCCTCGAAGCGATTGTAGGCCAGGAAGCTTAAGGCGCCAGGCATCTTGATTACGAACAGGTCGCGCTGCTCGGCCAGGCTCGCCACAGTGAAGAGGGACATCGCCGCCGGGTCCTCGCTCTCCCAGAGAGCCTCGGCGGCGGCCATCTTCATCGGTTGGACCTTGATCATGTACTGAGCCTGGGCGTGGCCGGCGAGGATGACGCCCACAACACCGATCAGCGCCGCGACGGCGCCGATCTGAAACGAGCGGCGGAACATGGCCTGGCCCGCGGCACTGAGCGGGCGACGCAGGTGGTAGGCGCTGATCCCAAGCACGAAGAAGGCGGCGGTGCTGAGCGCGGCCAGCATGGTGTGGGGCCACTGCACCCAGACGTGACCGTTGGCCAGCAGGGCGCCGAAGTCGTCCAGCTCGGCGCGGCCGTTGCGCAGCACGTAGCCGACGGGCTGGTGCATAAACGAGTTGGCCACCAGGATCCAGAACGAGGAGACGGTGCTCCCGATCGCCACCAGCCAGATGCACGCCAGGTGCACCGGCTTCGGCAGGCGCTCCCAGCCGAAGATCCAGAGCCCGAGGAAGGTCGACTCGAGGAAGAAGGCCATCAGCGCCTCGATCGCCAGGGGCGCGCCGAAGATGTCGCCCGCAAACCGCGAGTACTCCGACCAGGCCATGCCGAACTGGAACTCCTGCACGATGCCGGTGGCGACGCCGATGGCGAAGTTGATCAGCAGCAGCTTGCCCCAGAACTTCGTCATACGCTTGTAGGTCTCGTCGCCGCTGCGGGCGTAGCCTGTCTGCATGATCGCCACGATGATGGCGAGGCCAATCGAGAGCGGGACGAAGAAGAAGTGGTAGACGGTCGTGATCGCGAACTGCCAGCGGGCGAGGGACAGGGCATCCATTGGGGGTGCATTCCTCTACCGTGGCGGTGTACGCCACAGGGCATGCAGGTGGTAGGTGCGGCGGATCTCGTCAGCCGGCCTGTAGCATTCGGCGGTGCTCCGACGCACTGATAGCGGTGCGGCAAGCCAGAAGGGCCTGCTCAGGTGGGGGCAGGAATCTTCTTCAAGGACAGCACAGTGCATTCTACCAGTATTCTAGTATTTTCAGGACATATCGGCATAAAAACATCTCATCTGATGGTTGTCTACATGCAACACGGGTGCCATCGCTGGATGGACAGCGTGCATGAGGCCCTGGCTCAATACTGCGCGCAGCATTGAGCCAGGGCCTCTGGTGAATGGAGCCTGGGGCGTCCGGGCGGGCCAGCCCTTAACTGGTCTTGGCCGGCTGGGCCGCGGGCACCGGCGCGACCGGGCGGCCGAAGATGCGGTCGGTGAACTTGACGTACCAGGCCGCCGCCTGGACCTGGATAATGTAGGCCAGGGCGATGATCAGCGCGATCTCCGAGCCCTCCTTCCCAAAGGCCGTCATTGCGACGGCCAGGGCAATCGAGAGATTGCGCATAACACTGCCGTAGACGAGCGCGATCGCATCGCCGCGCGCGAAGAACAGCTTGCCGACCAGCGTGCTTAGCAGGAAGTTTACCCCGTAGAGCAGGACCAGGGGTATGAGCAGCCGCAGCAGTAGGGCGGGGTTGCCGACAATCGTCGTCGCCTTGGTCGCGATGGCGGTGAACACGATCCCCAGCACCCCCAGGGTCGAGATGGCCGGGAAGCGCGGCTTCAGCTCCGCGTTGTAGCGCTGCTGACCGTAGCGGCTGATCAGCCAGCGCTGAGTCGCATAGCCCGCCGCCATCGGCAGGAAGACGATCAGGATGATCTGGCTGAAGATCTCGCCAAGGGGCACGTCGATCGCGGTGCCCATCAGCAGCTTGAGGTAGAGCGGCGTAGCGAGCGAGCCGAGGATCAGCCCGATCACCGTCATCTTGACCGCAGCCGTCACGTTGCCCTTGGCGAAACCGGTCCAGGAGATGGTCATGCCGGAGGTCGGCAGCAGCGCGGTGAGCAGCAGACCGACGATGATGAGGGGCCGGTCGGCGAAGAGGAGCTGGCCCACGGCAAAGCCGAGGAAGGGGATGACCCCGAAGATGAGCACCTGGGTGATGACCTGGAGGCGCGTATCACCGCCGGCGAGGACCTCCTTGACGTTAAGGGTCACCATCATGGGGTAGATCATCAGGAAGGTGAGCGGGGTGATCAGGCTGCGCAAGGGTGCGGGGTTAGCCCAGATACCATAGAGCAGGCCGGCGATCATCGCCGCCGGGATACTCCACACCAGATGCTTCTGCAGGAACGCGAGCGCTTTCCACATAGTCTCCTCCGTGGTGCTCCATTGAGTGGGGACGGTCATAGCCGACCGGTACCAGAGTTCGTTCTCTACTGGAGTGCGAG
>JAAXUL010001621.1 GCA_013336035.1 Chloroflexales bacterium | reverse complement strand
CCCACGGCGGCCAGGAGGACAACCTCACGCTGGTGCTGAATAAGGCCTACAGCGCCTACGGCCCCGGCGGCACCAACGAGCTGTGGATGGCGCCGTCTGACGAGATCTACAGCTACCTGCTGGTCCGTGACAACACAGATCTCGCTGGCGGCACCCTGACCCCGCCCAGCCACTAGGGGAGGGCACCACTACGCCGGGGCCGTAAACGGCCCGGCTAGCGGTGCGAAGGCCGCTACAGCGGCCTGCCGGAGCCGGCGCGGGCCGGCTTCGTACTGTGCCCACCGGTTTACCGGCCGGGCGTGCGGGGCAGAGCGGCTTTGCATCCGCCCTGTCTACGCCCGGTGGATACTGCAAAGATCCAAGAAAGTGTGGTATCCTACGATAGCCTGCTTAATTAAGCCCGTGTTAAACGCGCGGGCTCTTGCTTTACCCCCACACCATAACATATGGAGATCGAGGCTAAGTTTCGCGTTGCGGCCGAAGATCTACACAGCGTGGGCAGCCTGCGACAGCTTGGCTCCTACACCCTCACCCCTGCCCCCGAGCCCGAGCAGCAGCTGAACATCTACTACGACACGGCCGACGGCCGCCTTGGCGCGGCCCGCCACGGCCTGCGGGTGCGCCGCATCGGCGAGCGGGCGCTGATCACCCTTAAGGGCCCCGCCGAGGTCGGCCCCGACGGTGTGCACCGCCGCGCCGAGCACGAGTTCCCGGGCGCCGACCCCAACCCCACCACCTGGGCGCCCAGCGTCGCCCGCGACCTGACCCTGGCCCTGACCGGCGGCGCCCCCCTGACGCCCACCGTCGCGATCACCACCGAGCGGCACATCCTCTACGCCAGCCGCGACGGCGCCACGGTGGCCGAGATCTGCCTGGACAGGGGCATCATGCGGGCCGGCAGCCGCGAGCACCCCTTCGCCGAGATCGAGATTGAGCTGCTGCCCGAGGGCGGCCGCGCCGACCTCGCGGCGATCGCCGCCGACCTGGGCGCCCATGTCGCCCTCACCCCCGAGCCCCACAGCAAGCTTCAGCAGGCGATGGAGCTGCTCCACAGGCAGGAAACGTGAAGCAGGCAAAGAGGCACAAAAACGTAGCGGAGACTATGAACATTTCAACCCTGCTTGACACCTATAAGGTCGACCGGCCGCACGCCCGGCAGGTCGCCGACCTGGCCATGGCGCTCTTTGACGCCGTGGCCCAGCGCTACAGCCTGCCCGCGGCCCAGCGCCGCCTGGTCGAGATCGGGGGACTACTGCACAATGTTGGCCTGACCACCGACCCGCCGGCCCACCACCTGGTCGGCCGCGATATCGTGCTGCGCCACGCGATAGAGGATCTGACGCCCCGAGAGCGGGCCCTCGTGGCCTGCATGGTCGCCTTCCATCGCAAGAAGGTCCGCCCCCAGCTCGAGCCGGCCTACCTGGCCCTGGGCAAGAAGGGGCAGCGCGAGGCCCTGCAGCTGGCCGCTATCCTGCGCGTCGCCGACGGGCTCGACTACGCCCAGTCGACAAGTTCAAGACGCACGAGACGCTGGCGA
>JAAXUL010001620.1 GCA_013336035.1 Chloroflexales bacterium | reverse complement strand
TGCGCCATCGCGCGCTGGTTCGACGCCAGCGTGCTGCGTGTGCTGCGCGAGAAGGAGGAGGGGAACGAGCACTTCCTCGACAAGCTGCGCGACTACAGCTTCGTGCGCGATCTGGGCGACGGGCGCCTGGCCTACCACGACGAGGTGCGCCAGGCTCTGCTCGAGGAGTGGAAGCGCGACCGGCCCGACGAGGCCCGCGCGATCCACAGACGCCTCTACAGCTACTTCAGCACCCGCACCACGCCCCCCGGCTCGCTCGGGCGGGCTATGCCCCTGATGCCCGACAGCAGCGCCCTGAGCGTGGTGCCGATGAGCGCCCAGGCCGACCTGCTGCGCCGCGAGAGCCTCTACCACCTGCTGCATATCGACCTCGAGCGGGGCCTGGCCGAGCTGCGCCGCTCGTTCGCGCAGCTCGAGGAGGCCCACCGGCTCGCCGATGCCGAGCTGCTCATCCAGACCGCCAGCGAGACGCCGCTGGGCCCCCGCGAGCGCCGCTGGGTCCAGTACCTGCGGGCGCGGGTGCTCCAGGCGGCCCTGCGCCTCGACGATGCGCTGTCCCAGCTTAACGCCCTGCGGGCCCTCGGCGACCTCGAGCCCGATCTTGGGGCAGAGGTCAGCCGCACCCTCGGCGAGGTCTATAGCGAGACGGGCCTGTGGGCGCGGGCGACCGAGCTGTACCTGCAGAGCCTCGGCCACTTCGCGCGCACCAACAACCGGCGCGCCGTTGCCGAGACAATGCTCCTGCTGGGCGAGGCCTACCAGGGCCTCGGCGTGAGCACGGGCAGCTGGTACGCGCCCGCCGTGCCGACTAACCCGCTCTTGCGGGCGGCCCAGGGGCTGTGGGTCTGGCTGATCGGCCTGCCGTTCCAGATCGCCATCCTGCTGATGGGCAAGAGCCGGCTGCTGCCCCAGCCCGAGCACTGCGCCCGCTACCAGAACTGGCTCCTGATCAGGCTCTATAATACGGCCCGCACCTGGTACGTCCGGGCCCGCGACGCCTTCCGCCACCTCGAGGACGCGCCGGGCCTCTTGAAGGCCGAGCAGCGCCTCGCCGACATCCTGCTGCTCTATGGCTATCACGAGGAGGCCAGGGCCGCCATCACGGGCCTGCTGCGCCGCCCCGAGGCCCGCGACCCCTACCGGCGCGCCTGGCTTCAGCGCTCGCTCGCCGAGTGCCTGCTGGCAGCGGGCGAGCACGAGGCCGCCCAGTCTCTCCTTGGCGAGGCCCGGGCCGTCTTTAAAGAGCTGGGCGACGTGCGGCGCGAGGCCTCGGTGCTGACCCTGCAAGGCCGGGCCGCCGCCCAGGCCGGTGATGTGGAGAGCGCCCTGCGCGACTACCAGGCGGGGCTGGCGCGCTTTCGGGCCCTGCGCTACGCCGCCGCCCGCGAGCGCATCCTCCACGAGCTGCGGACCTGGCAGCGCCGCCCCGAGATGGACGCGCTGACCCGCGGGCGCGTCGCCGCGCTGGTGGCCGCCGAGCCCGAGAAGCGCTACGTGGGGCGCTTCATCCGCAGCTACCAGGGGCTCTTGCAGATCACG
>JAAXUL010000855.1 GCA_013336035.1 Chloroflexales bacterium | reverse complement strand
GATCGAGGACTCCCGCCGCCGCCGCGAGGGCACCGAGCCTGCCGCCGCCCCGCTCCCCGAGGAGCGCGGGCGCAAGGGCCAGGTGCGGCCAAAGTAAGGGCGCGACGTGCCGCGCCCCTCCACAGCACCCCCACAAATACTATGCTCACCAGACGCATCATCCCCTGTCTCGACGTGAAGGCCGGCCGTGTGGTCAAGGGCGTGTCGTTCCTCAACCACCGCGACGCCGGCGACCCGGTGGCCCTGGCCGCCGCCTACGACGCCGCCGGCGCCGATGAGCTGGTCTTCTACGACATCACCGCCTCGAGCGACGAGCGCGCGATTATGGTCGAGGTGGTCGAGCGCACCGCCGCCCAGGTCTTCATCCCGCTGACGGTCGGCGGCGGCCTGCGCACCGTCGACGATATGTACCGCATGCTGCGCGCCGGCGCCGACAAGGTCTCGCTCAACACGGCCGCCGTCCTCACCCCCCAGCTGATCGAGGACGGCGCGAAGCGCTTCGGCAGCCAGTGCATCATGCTCTCGGTCGACGCCCGCCGCGCCAGCGCCGCCGGCGAGGCGCCCCGCTGGGCTGTCTTCACCCACACGGGCGCCAACGCGCGCCCCACGGGCCTCGACGCGATCGACTGGATCCGCCGCGGCGTCGAGCTTGGCGCCGGCGAGATCTGCATCAACAGTATGGACGCCGACGGCCAGAAGCAGGGCTACGACCTCGAGCTGCTGCGCGCCGTCAGCGCGGCCGTGCCCGTGCCCGTGATCGCCTCGGGGGGCGCCGGCTCGCCCGAGGACATGTACCGCGGCCTCGCCGACGGCCTGGCCGACGCCGTCCTCGCCGCCTCGATCTTCCACTTCGGCGAGTACACGATCGACCAGGTCAAGGACTACCTGCGCGAGCGCGGGGTACCGGTCAGGGGCGCCTAGACCTCGCGCTTGAGCACGACCAGGGTCACGTCGTCAAAGGGGGGGCGGCCGTGGCCGTGGCGGCTCACGGCGTCGATGATCGCGCGCACGATCGCCTCGGCCGGCTCGCTGTGCCGGCGGACGAGCAGGGCCCGCAGCCGCTCGACGCCAAACTCCTCGTTGGCGTCATCGATCGTCTCGGTCACCCCGTCTGTGTAGCAGACCAGCACGTCCCCCGGCGCCAGGTCGGTCTGGGCCTCGCTGAGCTTGATCTCCTCGAGCACGCCCAGGGCGATCCCCGGCGTACGCAGCTCGGCCATCCCGCCGTCGGCGGCCCTGTAGTGGAGGGGCGGGTTGTGCCCGGCGACAGTGTAGCGCAGCCGCCCGCTCTGCGGATCGAGCACGCCGTAGAAGAGCGTCACGAACATCCCCGACTCCGAGTCGCGGGTGATCCAGCGGTTCGCTCGCTCCATCGCCTGAGATGGCGGCGAGCCATCGAGGGCCGCGGCCCGCACCAGCGAGCGCGACAGGGCCATGAACATAGCCGCCGGCACACCCTTGTCGCTCACGTCGGCGATCACAAAGCCCAGGGCCGCGGGCTGCGGGTCGTGGGCCGCGGGCTGAGCCTCGGCGGGCTGGTCGCCGCGCCGCGCGACGCCGACCTCACGGGCAACGAGCGCCTCACCCATCGCCCTCTCGCCCTCATCCTTCCGAACCGGCATGGGCCAGAAGTCGAAGAAGTCGCCGCCGACGAGGCGGGCCGAGCGCCAGGTCGCGTCGATCTGCCAGCCGGGGATACTGGGCGAGCTGGCGGGCAGCAGGGCGGTCTGGATCTCGCGGGCCACCTGTAGCTCTTGCTCGAGGCGCGCGGCGGCCTCGGCCTCGCGGGCCAGCAGCAGGCTCTCGAGGGCCCCGGACACCTGCCCCGCCGCCCCCACGCACAGGTTGATCTGCCGCCCGCTCAGCTGCGCGTCGTCGTCGTAGTCGAGGATGAAGGCCCCCAGCAGGCCCACCCGCCCCACGAGAGGCATGGCGATCAGGCAGCCACCCCCCGCCACCTCCAGCAGCTGGGGCCACTGCTCGGCCCGCGCGCGCGCGCCATCGAGCGCGATCAGCCGGCGGCCGTCGGACCCGGCGCGGCGCAGCTCGGCGAGCAGGGGCGCCTGGTCCGGGTGCACGGGCTGCCCAAGTAGCAGAGAGCGCAGCTCGGGGCGTAGCCCGTGGGCAGCCTCGAGGCTGAACTGCCCCTCCTGCTGGTCCCACAGCAGCACGTACGAGCGCGGGGCGCCGATCAGCAGGGGCGGCAGGCGCACGGCCGTGGCGATCAGATCGTCAATGCTAGCGGCCCGGCCAATATTCTCGGCCACCTGCAGCAGCGCGTTAAGCGTCCAGGCCTCCTCTTGCTGGGCGCGATAGCTGTTGGCGCTGTCGATGGCGACGGCGATCTGGTCGGCCAGGGTGCGGATGACAAACATATCGTCGGCGTCGAAATCGTCGACCTCGTCGCTCTGCACGTCAAGCACGCCCACTACCTGATCGCCGACCCGCAGGGGCACGGCCAGCTCCGAGCGGGTGGTGCGGCTGTCGCGAATATAGCGCGGCTCGCGATGCACATCGCCGACCAGGATCGGCGTGCCCTCGATGGCGACGGCGCCCACAATGCCCTGGCCGACGGTCAGGGGCAGGGCCAGGATCTGCTCGAGCTGCTCGCCCGTAGAGGTCGAGGCCCGGAAGTGGATGCGGGGGTCGTCGGGCTCGATGGTGAAGATATGGATAGGGTGGTAGCCGAAGTGCTCGCGGATGAGGCGGACGACGGCGGGCAGCAGCCGGTCGAGGTCGAGGATCGCGGTGATGCGCTCGCTCACCTGCCGGATGGCCTGGAGCTGCACCGCCCTGACGCTGGCCTCGCGGAAGGCGCGGGCCCTGGTGATCGCGACGGCGGCCTGGTCGGCGATCAGCGAGAGCAGGCGCAGGTCGTTGGCGCCGAAGGCGGCCGGCTGGTAGCTCTGCACCGAGATCGAGCCGATCACATGGTCGCCGGCGATCAGCGGCACGTAGATGCCCGAGCGAGGCGGGCGCTCGCTCTGGTAGCGCGGGCGCGCGGGCAGATGCCGCATCTCCTCGGCGAAATCCTCGACCAGCAGGGCCCTGCCGGTCTGACGCATCCAGCCGATCAGGCCATCGCCATCGGCCAGGTCCACCGTCAGCTGGGGGAGGCGCACGCGGTCCTGCACGCGCACTGCGAGGGTGTAGCTGCCGCCCTCGAAGAGGCCGAGGTGGAACGACGAGGTGTCGACGATCTTGCTGGCCTCGCGGTAGATCAGCTCGCAGAGGGTCTCGACATCGAGCTCGCTGCGAATGATCGCGCGGCTGACCTCGTTGAGCAGGGCCAGCTCGCGCACCGAGCGGCGCTGGCTGGCGAGGTTGAGGGTGGCGCGGCGCACGGCGGTGGCGGCGGCGACCAGGGCGACGCCGGCCAGCAGGAAGTAGACGCTGCCGAGGCGGGTGTAGATGGCGGCGCCGAGCAGGGCCAGCGGGAGGGGCGCCAGCTCGGCGCCGAGGGCCAGGCGCCACGTGCTGCGCCACCAGGTGGCCACGCCGCTCTGGCCGCCCTGCAGGGCCTCGCGGCCCATGCGGCTGAGCTGGAGCGCCGCCGTGTAGGTGATGATCGTCCAGGGCAGCAGGGCCAGCGGGTCGAGGGTGGCCGGGTCGTACTGGGGGCGGCCGGTGGCGGCCGTGGCGAGGGCGGCCCCGGCGAGGATGCCGGCGGCGCGGACGCCGCCGCGCATAAATGGCCGGGCAACCATAAGGTAGAAGCTGCGCGGCCGGTTGTAGAGTATGATCAGGAGCACGCCGGAGGCGAGGCCCTCGACGGTGGCGACGAGGGCCCCGGCGGCAGGGCCAAGGGCCAGGGCCGCCGTGAGCAGCACGATCCCGCCGAGGCTGTAGACATCGGCCGGGGGGATGCGGAAGCTGAGGGCGTCGATGGCGAGGGCGAGG
>JAAXUL010000192.1:3192-10740 GCA_013336035.1 Chloroflexales bacterium | reverse complement strand
AGCGCCCCGCCGGCGGCGGCCACGGCCTCGGCGACGTGGGGCGCCCCGGCGGCGGTGCACAGCTCGAGGCCGACCTTGAAGCCGCCCACGTGCGGCCGCAGGGCCTCAACCAGATACAGGGCCGTATCGAGGCTCGGCGCGTCGAGGGCGACCAGAACCCGCTGGCGCGGGGTGAGGGGTAGGGGGGTAGTCATAGGTACAGCACGAGGTAGACCGCGATCCCGATCAGGGTCGCGGCCAGATACAGGCCATAGGCCCAGCGCATAAAGGGCTTGTAGCGGTTGAACCTGAGCCGGGCGGGCACCAGGTTGTTGCCGCGCAGCACGACGAAGAGGCCGAAGAGCAGCGCTAGCGCGCCGAGGATCTCGTGGCCGGTCATATACAAGAAGGCCGACGGCGGCAGATCCGCATTCTCGCTCGGCTTGACCGAGATCAGCGACGGGATCATGATGCCGAGGACGAGCAGCAGGTTGATGGCGGCCGCCGCCGTCTGGACCCAGCGGTGGGCCTCATACCGCCCGCGGATGGCCAGCCAGGCCCCGACGGTGAGGGCCACGGCCACGGCGATGCTGCCGAGCAGCGCGATATCGGCGCCCATAGGCGCCGTAGTGCCGAGAAAGCCTTGTGTACCCATGCGCCACCTTGTAGTTGCCAGAGAGCCGCGCCGCCCCGCGGGGCCTAGTGCTCAGACACCGTGAAGCTGACGGGCGCGGCTGCGAGGGGCGCTGTCAGGCCATTAGCGTCTGGCCAGGGCCCGGTTGACACGCCCCGGCAGACCCGGGCCCTCGTAGACAAGGCCGGTGTAGACCTGGATCAGCGTTGCGCCCGCATCGAGCATACGGCAGGCATCGTCGGGGCCGAAGACGCCGCCGACGCCGATGATCGGCAGGCGGCCGCCTGTCTCGCGGGCGACAAAGCGCACCACGCGCTGGGCGAGCGGCGCCAGAGGCCGGCCGCTGAGGCCGCCGGCCTGCGAGGCGGCCTGGCCGCCGTGGCGCAGTCCGTCGCGGCCCACGGTGGTGTTGGTGGCGATGATCCCGGCGACCCCGCCCTGCTGGCAGACCTCGAGCAGCTCGGCGATGGCGGGCTCGCTCAGGTCGGGGGCGATCTTCACCAGGATCGGCTTACGCATGCCAGGCTCCTCGCGAGACTGGATCTGGTTCTCGCGCTGGAGGGCGGCCAGCAGAGCCCCGAGCTGCTCGCGGTCCTGGAGCTGGCGCAGGCCGGGGGTGTTGGGCGAGCTGACATTGACCGCGAAATAGCCGGCGTGGTCGAAGAGGGTGCGGAACGAGGCGGTGTAGTCCCCGACCGCGCTCTCGAGCGGGGTCAGCTTCGACTTCCCGATGCTGATCCCGAGGGGGATCGGCAGATAGCCGAGGGCCTCGAGGCGGGCGGCGAGGGCGGCGGCGCCGGCGTTGTTGAAGCCCATGCGGTTGATCAAGGCCCCGTCCTGGGGCAGGCGGAAGAGGCGCGGGTGGGGGTTGCCGGGCTGGGCGAACCAGGTGACGGTGCCGACCTCGACGAAGCCGAAGCCGAGGGCGGCCCAGGCCGGCAGGGCGACGCCGTCCTTATCCATACCGGCGGCCAGGCCGAGGGGGTTGGGGAAGCGCAGCCCGAAGACCGTGCGCTCGAGCTGGGGGCGGCTATAGGCGAAAAGGCTGGCGAGGGCTGCCGTGAGGGCGCGCGAGGCGCTGACCGCACGAAGCAGGGTGAGCGTGCCCTCGTGGACACCCTCGGCGTCGCCCCGCCGCAGCCTGAACAGGATGGGGCGTAGCAGCTGTTTATACATCAGGCCTCTAGAACGGCTCGACGCCGGCCTCAGAGAGGCTGTCGGCCAGGCGCTCGACATCGCCGACGGTGCGCAGGCGCTCGATGCGGCCGAGGAGCCGAGGCCGGTCGGCGTCAGCGGCGATCACGGCCCGCTCGAGGTACTGGCGCAGATAGAGCTTGATCAGCTCGACCTGGGCGGGCTCAAGGCGTTCGCCGCGCATATACACCTCGATCGTGGCGGCGAGCATCCCCGTCGTCTCTTCCATCCAGAAGCGGGGCGGTCGCTCCACCTCGAACGGGTAGGGGTAGTCAGGGCTCTCGACAAAGACCAGTGGCCCGATCTGCTCGGGGTCGTTTGACATACTATCTTACCCGACAGGGAGGCCCATGGCCTCATAGAGGCGCTCGAAGTTGAAGTGCTCATCGAGCATCTCGGCGAAGCGCTGGAGCTTATTGGCCTTATGGAAGCGGACGCGCCCGAAGAGGCGCTCGGCGCGGTCCACGGTTGCCAGGGTGTCGTCGGGGACGAGGATGATCGGCACCTGGCGCTCCTCGGCGCGGTCGATCACCTGGGGGCTGGGGCGGAAGTTCCCCGTGAGGACCAGGGCGCTGGTGCTGGTCTCGAGGGCGGCGAGCTGCAGGTCGCTGCGGTCGCCGCCGGTGATCACGGCCTTATTGGCCCGTCGGCGGAAGAACGAGAGGCTGGCGTCGGCGCCCATGGCGCCGATCATCAGCGACTCGATGGTGCGGGTACACCAGGCGCGCTGGCCGATCAGCTGCCCGCCGATATGGTCGAGCAGCTCGTCGACGCTGATCCCGGCCAGCATCGGGTCGCGCGGCAAGAGCCCGAAGACCGGGATGCCGCGGCCCTCGAGGAAGGGGGCCACCCGGCTCTGCACGAACTCGATCTGGGGCTCCTCGATCTGGTTGATCAGCACACCGAGGAGCCGGTCGCCCACGTAGCGCTGCACCGAGATGATCGTGTCCACGTCGAGGGTCGTGACGTAGCGGGTGACAAGCAGGGCCGGGGCCTGGAGCAGGTCGGTCACCTGGTCGGCGGTGAGGTCGACCAGGGCGCCCTCGGACCAGGTGTTGGTGCCCTCGAGGACGACGATATCCTTGTGGCGGGAGATCGCGAGGTAGGCGTCGCGGAGGGTGCGCGTGTAGGTGGGGGCCTGGCCGCGCAGGATCGACTCGACCACGCCGGGGGTGATCAAGACCGGGGCGATCTGGTCAAGGGTCGCGTTGAGGCCGATCGTCTCGCGGATGAAGGCGGCGTCCTCGTCCATCACCGAGTCGGGGGTGTGGGCCACCGACACGCTCACCGGCTTCATATAGCCGACGCTAAACCCGTCACGCTGCATACGCCGCAGCAGGCCAATGCAGACGGCGCTTTTGCCGACGAAGGTCTCTGTCGAGGCCACATAGAGCGTTGCCATAGCCCCCTCCGGAGCGCTCGCTGGGCCGGGCCGGCCCACCCACGATGAACTGAGACTACTGCACAATAATCCGCGCGTCAAGCACGACCGTCCCCTCGCCAGGCCCGTAGGCCACCAGGGGATTGATGTCGATCTCGACGATCTCAGGGAAGTCGATCACCAGCTGTCCGACGCGGAGGACCGTATCCTCGATTGCGGCGATGTCGGACGGGGCGTCGCCGCCCGCGCCTCGCAGTAATGGATAGGCCCGCAGCGAGCGTATCTGCTCCTGGACCTCTTGCTCGCTGATGGGGGCAATGCGGAAGGCCACGTCTTTAAACACCTCGACGTAGACACCGCTCAGGCCGAGGGCCACCAGGGGGCCGAACTGGGGGTCGCGGCTCACGGCGATCAGGAACTCGCGCCCGGGGCGGACCAACTCTTGCACGAGCACGCCGCGGATGCGGGCGCCGGGCCAGTACTTGTGGGCCCGGTAGTCGATTAGCTCAAAGCTGTCGCGGGCGGCGTCGGCGTCGGCCACGCCCACCTTGACGGCGCCGATCTCGCTCTTGAGCAGGATGTCCGAGCTCGAGATCTTCATCACCACCGGGTAGCCCAGCTCGGCGGCCAGCTGGACGGCCTCCTCGGGCGAGCGGGCCAGGCGGCTCTCGGGCACGCGCAGGCCGTAGGCCGCCAGCACCAGGCGCACCTCGCCCTCGCTCAGCTCGATGCGGCCGGCGCTGCGGGCCTCATCGAGGATCGCCCGCACCTGCGCGATGTTGACCTGGTAGCTGCGGTAGACCGCGGCGGGCTGCCGCGTGCGCTGGTAGTGGCGGGACATCGCCGCCAGCGATTGCACGGCCCGCTCGGGGAAGGTGTAGTTGGGGATGCCGTGGTGCTGGAGCATCTCGAGGGCGGCGCCCAGGCTATAGCCGCCCATAAAGCTAGTCACGACCGGCTTGGGGTAGAGGGCGGCCACCTCGGCGATGGCCTCGGCGGTGGCGACCAGATCGCTCTGCGCCTGCGGGGTCAGCAGCACGATCAGGCCATCGACGTCGGGGTCGGCCAGGGCGGCGCCGATCGCGGCCCGGTAGCGGTCGCTGTGGGCGTCGCCGAGCACATCGACGGGGTTGTAGACATTGGCCGAGGATGGCAAGAGCTGGTGCAGGCGCTCGATGGTGGCAGGGCTAAAGCTGGCCATATTCAGGCTGCCGTGCTCGACGGCGTCGGCGGCGATGATGCCCATCCCGCCCGAGTTCGTGACGATCGCGACGCGATTGCCCTGGATCATAGGCTGCGAGGCGAAGAGCATCGCCAGGTCGAACAGCTCGCTGACAGTGCGGGCGCGCAGGATGCCGCTCTGGGCGAAGGCTGACTCGTAGGCATTCTCGGAGCCGGCGAGCGAGCCGGTGTGCGCGGCGGCGGCGAGGCTGCCCGCGGTGGTTGTGCCGCTCTTGATCGCGACCACGGGCGTGTTGCGGGTCACCTCGCGGGCGGCGGCGATAAAGGCCGGGCCGTCGCTGATATCCTCGAGGTAGGCCAGGATGACCTTACTCTGCGGGTCGCGGTTCCAGGCGTGCAGCAGCACCACCTCGTCGACATCGGCCTTGTTGCCGAGCGAGACAAAGCGCGAGAAGCCGATCCCCTGGCTCTTGCTCCAGTCGAGGATCGCGGTGCAGATCGCGCCCGACTGCGACATCAGGGCAATGTTGCCCCTATCGGGCATCAGGCCGGCGAACGAGGCGTTGAGGCAGCTGTAGGTGTCGATCAGGCCAAGGCTGTTGGGGCCGATCATGCGCATCCCGTAGGCCCTGACCTTATTGACGAGCTGCCGCTCGAGCTCTTTGCCCTCGCCGCCCACCTCTTTAAACCCGGCGGTGATCACCACGAGGCCCTTTACCCCTTTCTGACCGCACTCGTCGACGACGGACAGGACGTGTTGGGGCGGGATGACAATGACCGCAAGGTCGATCGGCTCGGGCACAGCGAGGACATTCGGGTAAGCGCGACGACCGAGTATCTCTGCGACCCGTGGATGGATGGGAAAGACGGACTCTCTGTAGCCGTGCTCGACAATATTCTTGAGAACCGTGTGGCCGAGACGGGTCGGGTCGGGCGATGCGCCGATCACCGCGACGGACCGGGGAGCGAAGATCGCCTGGAGCATCCACCTCTCCTTAGTCGCTGCGCCCTCCCATCATACCCGAATGGGCAAGGACGTGCAAAAGGGGAGTCGGGCGCTCACTCGCCGGGGTGGGGCGCTCCGGCTGTGGGCACCCCGGCGGCTACCCGGCGTCCCGGCAGGGCCAGCATCCAGTGCTCGACGGCGCCGAGGCTGACCAGGGCCGCCAGCAGGGCCAGGCGCACGCCGGCCGGCTCGAGGCTGTGGGCGTGTGCGGCGGACCAGAGCATGATCGCCAGTAGGGTGGTGACCGATACCGAGGGGAGGAAGAAGCCGCGGGGTGTGCGGCGGCGCCAGTAGCTGCCCAGGTAGCGCAGGTGGGGCGGGAACAGATCGACGTTGAGCGCCGGTACGCCGAACAGCACATTGAGCTTGGCGCTGTGCTGCAGCGCCCAGCTGAGGACGAAGACGAGCAGGCCTGTGGCGTTTGTCCCGCCGCGCAGCAGCATGAGCATCAGCGTCAGCTCGACCACCACGGCCAGCTCGTGGAAGAGATGGGTGCCGAGCGCGTAGCCGAAGCGGGTCAGGCCGCGGGCGTGGGTTGGGCAGGGGGCGCGCCAGGGCCCGGTGAGCACCCCGCTGTAGAAGGCTAGCTCGTGCCATGCCCAGATCACTGTGCCGGCCATAAAGGCCCGGTAGGTGCCGGCGAGGCTGCCGTCGGCGCTCGTGGCCCATAGCTCGCGGTGAGCCAGGGCCAGCAGCGGCAGGGCGACGACGAGGGCGATGCGCCCGGGGCCTGGCCCGCGCCGGTTGAGCCCCGCGACCAGGGCGGTCAGGCCGGCCCAGAGCACTACCGCCGCTATTAGCGGGTAGATGTAGACGGTAAGCCAGGCGGGCGGCGGGCTGAGCATCGGGCGGGACCTCGGATTTTACATTTAGGCAAGCTTTGTTGTATGGATGGTAACACGGCGCCGGGGCACGTGTCAATGCGCCGCGGCCCCGCTCACTCGTCCATTTTTTGCCCGTGCCTGGCGATCCGCTCGCTGACAGGCAGGAGCGCCACGAGGACGATAATCGTGATCGTGGTGGTGATGATGGCGAGGAAGTAGCTGCCCACGCCTGCCGCGATGCCGATGGCGGCCATCAGCCAGATCGTCGCGGCGGTGGTGAGGCCGCGCACGCCATCTTTGTCGTGGAGCACGGCCCCGGCGCCCAGGAAGCCGATGCCGCTGACGATCTGGGCCGCCAGGCGGGCCGGATCGCGCGTGGTCTCATCGACTGAGGGGAAACCGTAGATTGAAAGGATGGTGAAGAGGCAGGATCCGACCGCGACGAGGATGTTGGTGCGCAGCCCGGCTGTGTGGCCATGATACTCGCGCTCGCCGCCGACCATCCCCCCCAGGATCGCGGCGAGCGTGATGCGGCCCACCAGCTCCCAGGGCAGCATCAGCAGGGAGTCGAGCCAATCTGTCGGCGCTGGCATAGTTTCTCCTCATCGCCACGGGCGCGCCCCTATGGCGTGCTACGCGGCGAACGCATTGCCAGAGCGACTAGCAGGGCCAGGGCCAGGGCGACGACGCCGAAGAGGAAGGTCTCGCCGATCACGCGCGCGGCGACCTCCATCAGGAAGCGGGCCGGGTCGGTCGCGGCGAGCGGGTCGGCGGCCCCGGCGCGGCGCAGGGCGTCCTGGCGCTGCACGCCCCAGAGAGTCAGCACGGCGACGCCGATGGTCATGCCGACCAGGCGCAGGGCGATCACGAGCGCCGACACAGCGCCGCGCCGCTCGTCGGCGGCGCCGCGGATCACGGCGTCGGCGGCGGGGGCGATCACGAGCCCGAGGCCCGCGCCGGCCAGGGCCAGGTGGGCCACCATCGGGCCGTACGGCGTATCGGCGGACCAGCGGCTCATCAGCCCGTAGCCGGCGAGGGCCAGGGCCAGCCCGGCCACCATCACGGCGCGGTCGCCCCAGCGGCCCGCCAGCAGCCCGCCGGGGAAGGCCGCCGCGGCCATGGTAAGGGTGAGGGCCGAGAGGATCCAGCCCGCGTCCCAGGCGGCTCGGCGCAGCACATCGGGTTCGGTCGCCTCGAAGAGCAGCAGGCGCGTGTTGACGAAGAGAGGCACGTTGGTGATCGCCAGGGCCAGGGCGAAGCCGACCAGGGCGTTGACGGCGCAGGCCGCGGCCGCGCCGCGCTCGCGGAAGAGGGCCAGGTCGAGCAGCGGGTCGCGGGCCTGGCGCTC
>JAAXUL010000192.1:0-3182 GCA_013336035.1 Chloroflexales bacterium | reverse complement strand
ACCAGATAAAGGCGCCCAGCAGGGCCAGGGCCAGGATGACCAGGGGCAGGGCGTACGGGGGCGGGCCGACCCGCTCGCCGTAGAAGTCGGCCGCGCCAAGCTCGGCCCCGGCGGCCAGCCCGAGGTTGAGCGCGGTGAGGCTGGCGCTGATCAGCAGCGCGCCCACCCAGTCGAAGCCGCCGGGGGCCCGGCGCTGGGGCACATCGCGCAGGGCCCGCCAGGTCAGGGCCAGGGCGAGCAGGCCGATGGGCAGGTTGACCCAGAAGAGCAGGCGCCAGCTGTCGAAGGCGCGCATCAGCACGCCGCCGTAGAGGTGGCCGACCATCCAGCCGGCGGTGTCGACGGCGCCGATGAAGCCGAGGGCGGCGGCGCGGTCCGCGGGCGGGAAGATGTCGCTCACCAGGGCCATGCTGACCGGCACCATGGCGCCCGCGCCGAGGGCCTGGACGACGCGCCCGAAGATTAGCCACTCGAGGCCTGGCGCGGCGGCCACCATGGCCGAGCCGACGATAAAGACCACGAGGGCGATCAGATAGACCCGCCGCCGGCCTAGCAGGTCCGACAGGCGGCCCATAAAGGTCATGCTGATCGTATAGGCCAGCAGGTAGCCGCTGACCACCCAGGCGGCGCGGTTGAGCTCGGTATCGATCGAGATCCGCAGGTCGAGCATCACCCGGGGCAGCACCGCGCTGACCACTGTCAGGTCTACGGCGCCCACAAAGATCGCCACTGCGACGAGGCCAAGGGTGTAGCGCGGGCGCACCGATGACATAGCGTTCTGCCACCTTCACGTTGCTTCTGAATGAAGGCTGCGCCAGAGAGAGGCCCTGGGAGAGCTTGCGATTAGCACTTCACGGGCGCCCGCACCTCGACGGCCTTATCGTAGTCGCTGAAGCTGACCGTCCAGGTAGTGGGCCGGGCGGGGTCGGTGGCGGTGTCGACGAGGACGATGCGGGCGGCGCGCAGCGTCTCGACATCGGCCCACAGATCGACGGCCACGGGTCCTGCGCCGAGCAGGTTGAGGCTGATCGGCTGGAGCCGCTCGCCGGCTATAGTGCCGCGCAGGTGATAGTGGGGGCGGCCGTCGAGCGGCTCGATGCCGACCAGACTGACGTCCTGATAGCCCGCCTGGAGCAGGTACTCGATGCCCTTATCGGGGGCGAAGAGGATGACAGGGTCGAAGGCGACGCCAGGGGCGAGGCAGCCCCACTGGCGCGTGATCGGGTTGGTGATGTACTGCTTGCCGGCCAGCGAGGCGGTGCGGATCTCGGCGACGGCGCCGCCCAGAGTGACGTTGAGCAGAGCCAGCACGCCGTCGGGGCGCTTGAGGTCGCCCTCCATCGTGTTGAGCAGCATGAGCCCGGCGCTGTCGATAGGCACAGGCTTGCCGCTCAGCTCGATCATAAAGTGGACGCTCTGGCTCGCCAGGGTGGCCTGGCCGATAGCGGCGCTGATCTCGCGAGGGGTGGGCGTTGGCGTGGGGACAGGCGTGGGCTGCGCGGGGCTTCCGCAGGCCGCGAGCAGCATGGCGGCGAGCGCCGCAAGCAGAAAGACCCTGGTAGGCACGGGCACCTCGCGCTAGTCATGGGCACGGTAAGCGTACCATAGCACGGAACGTGCGGCGGGGCAAGGCGGGGTGCACTAGGGCGCGCCCCGCGGCCTCTGTACAAGTAAGAACATAAGTGCTATAATGACACAGGCACGAAGTGAGTAGCGCAGGCAAGAGGAGCGCGCTGATGATCGGTCGCAACAAGGTCAGGGTGGCCCAGGACGCCGCCACGCTGCAGTACGCTAACGGGAAGAGTGTAGCCCGGCGCACGCTGGGGGCTGGGCGTTTCGCGCCATACGTCGGCTTCCACATCGAGGCCGGTCGCGACGGCGAGCTCGACGAGGCCATGCGCGAGGCGAAAGTCGCCCTGGTCGAGATCAAGCACCAGCGCCCCGGCGGGGCCGAGATCGTGAAGCACTGGGATCTTGGCGACAGCGTGCGCCTCTACCCGGTCACCAGCGGCCCAGTGGCGCCGACAGTGGCCGGCAGTCTGGCCGGGGGGAACGCCCGCGAGACGGCCGAGGCGGGCATTGGCCTGCGCTGGGGCAACGGCGAGCGCTCGAAGCTGGCCGTGCGTGGCTACTTGCAGCCACTGGCCCAGGTGGGCTACCTGCGGCTCATCCAGTTCTCGGTGCGCTCGCGCATGACCGACGAGCTGCTCAAGGCCCTGATCGACCACGGCCGCGTCTGCGAGGCCGCCGACTCGCTAGTCGACCGCGTGCGCCACCCCGAGCTGGTCACCTTCCACGAGGTGGCTATGCCCCTGGGCCCCGGCGACGAGCAGGAGTGGGGCAAGGGCGACACCGCCACCGTGGTGCCGTTTGTCAGCGCGCACCCCCCGGTGGTCGACGGCGAGTACCTGCGGGGCGTCTGGCGCCCCGACAGCGTCCACGCCGCGGCCCTGCGCGAGTGGGAGGGCATCCAGCACTGGGCCCGCGAGTACGCCGCCGCAAGCGAGGAGCCCAACGGCCGTCCGCCCGACGAGGCCGCCTACCAGCCCGTCTACGAGGAGGCCCTGTAGCTAGGAGGTTGTCACGGGCGGCGCCATACCGCCGCATGACCTCACCCGACAGTCGCCTCGGTGGGGGCGGGGGGCTCACCCCACCAGTGGCGGCGCAGGCGCTCGGCCTCCTGGCGGGCCTCCTCGGCGGCCTGATCGAGGCCCTGGTCCGCGGCGTAGCCGGCGAGGTCCTCCCAGATCTGTACCTCGAGGGCGCGGGCCCGCGCTCCGGCGCTGTAGGTCGCGGCGAGCTGGGCGGCGCGCTCGGCCTCGCCATAGGCGCCCTGGGCAGCGCTGATCGCCGCGAGCAGGCGCAGAGAGCGAGCCTGGCCCGCCCGGTCGAGGGCGGCGTTGCTCTTCGTCAGGGCGGCCCGCGCCTCGATGAAGGCCATAGCGAGGTCGTCCTGCTCGAGGTGCACATAGCCAATATAGACCCGGGCGCGGATCTCGGCGCTCCAGTCGCCCGTCGCGCCGGCCAGATCGAGGGCCCGCCGATGGTGGCGCAGGGCCGCTTCCGGCTTGCCCAGCGCCAGATCGATCGCGCCCAGGCCATCGAGGCAGCGGGCCGCCAGGCGCTCGGGCGTGAGCAGGGCCGCCTCGAATGGCGGCGCGCCCCGGCAGCGCCCGAGGGCG
>JAAXUL010000191.1 GCA_013336035.1 Chloroflexales bacterium | reverse complement strand
TGTCGTCCTTGAATGACACGCAACAGCAGATTCTGGCTCTGTTGGGCCTGCCATCCGACCTCTACGCCCGCCTGGGGCAGTCTCCCGGGAACTTCGCCCTGCAAATGCGCGAATGATGAGTTTCAACAAACGTTGCGGCTGTTCGCAGCTCAATGGGTCGACTACGCGGCCTGCAGCGCACCCTGATGGTTGGGCGTGCGGGTTGGTGGGGACGAGCGGTATGATCAAGCGGAAGCGTATCTGGGTGCCCGCACAGGAAAGGGGGCGTTGGTGGAAAGGTGTGGGGGTGGGGGCGCGAGGACGACGGCTTGCGTGGGGTGAGGGCGCTAGGACGAAGGCTGGTGCGGCATTGACTCCGCATCTCCTCCCGATTGCTGCTGGCGCAGCCAGGCGTCCACTGCCTGGTGCAAGCCCGCTGAGCCGATAAAGAACGCAGGGGACATGTGGGTCGTATCAGCTAATGAGCCCTGCAGGAGGTGACCAGCCTGGTCCAGGGTCAGGCGCAAGACCAGGGTGATGTAGTGACGCTCCAACAGACTACGGTCATCCATTCGCTGAGACATAGGACGGCCTCGTAGCGCAGGTTCGTCGGTTCACTGTGCTCGCCGACACCGGCTGAAACAACACATTTGGCGCCACCGTGGCAGAGCCTGCGGCGTTCAATGACTCGTATCATAGCCAGCCGGTGTTAGGTTTGCGTTAACTGGGCTGCATGTCCTGCGTTAAGTCTCCCGTAGGTTTGGTAGCCTTCACACCTGGTCGGGGTCATTCCGGATCTGGTTGAACAGGGCAGTTGTGGCGGCCTCAGGGACGGCATCAAAGTGGGTTCGCATCAGCTCGACACAGAGCTGGTATTGGTGGAGCGCCGCCGCCCGTTCGCCGCGGCGAAGGTAGCAGCGCATTACCAGGCGATGGGCGTCCTCGCGGTAGGGGTCGCGCGCAAAGAGCCGCCAAAGATAGGTCAGGGCGTCGTCGTAGGCGCCTGCCTGATAGCAGTGCTCGGCGAGAATCGCGAGCAGGGTCAAATAGCGCGCCCGCAGCCGCTCGCGCTCTATTACGAGTTGCACGTCGGAGGCCAGGTACAGGTCGTTGCGATAGAGCTGCGCCGCACGCTCATAGCAGCCTATCGCTCCCGCCATATCGCCGGCGTGACGCCGCTGATCGCCCGTGTCGATGAGGCAATCGAAGTCGGCCACATCGATGCCAATGCCCGCCTCGGTGTTGAGCCAGTAATAGCCGCCCAGCTGCAGCACCGGCGCCGCGCCCTGCAGCGCCGGGCCGATGAGCCTGGTGAGCTGATAGAGCAGGACACGCAGCGATGTGCGCGCGAGGGCCGGCTCGCGCTCGGGCCAGACCGCCTGAAGGAGCTGTTCCCGTGCGATGCGCCGACTGGATTGAAGCGCCAGCAGCGACAAGAGGGCCTCGCTCTTCCCACCAGCGCGAACTGGGACCAGCTCTCCGTCGACTAAGAGGCGAAAATTGCCCAACAGACAGAGCATGACCGGCCAGGGGGGAGGCGTGCTGGTATCATCAGGCGGGCGGGGCTCTTCAGGTGTTGCTGCTGACGGGCGCGCTCCCATGAATGGTCTCCGTGCCGTAGCGATGCTTCAGAGCCCCTTAGCCACGGTGAGAGAGGTGGACACCCGAGCACCTATTTTGCTGCCATCCATGGCCGCCAGAGCCTTAGGGAATGCCGATGCGGAAAGGATAGCAAGGCTCAGGGGGACCAACAGGTGTAGGCACGCTGCCGCTTACGCTCGCCCCGCTGCGATAAGGGATTCACGCTCGATCAAGCGATAGGGCAGGCGCTGGTGCACCGGGCTGCCGAGCGGCGTGCCGGGAGGGTCAAGGAGGTAATTCACGCTCCACATGCCCATCTCGTAGTGGGGCAACGCCATCGTCGCGAGCGGCGGGAAGAGCTGGGGTGCGATCACCTCTAAGTTATCGAAGCTGACGATGGCCACATCGTCGGGAATGTGCAGCCCGAGCTGCTTCACGGCCTCATAGGCGCCGATCGCCATAACGTCCTTAAAGCACACGAGCGCGGTGGGACGCTCCGGCAGCTGGAGCAGCTCCAGCGTACAACGGTAGCCTTCCGCGGCGTCCGTCCCGGCACTGCGGACCAACTGCGGCTCAAACGGTAGCTTGGCTGCGGCGAGCGCCGTACGATAGCCCTCCAGACGGCCGACCGCCGCGGGAATCGGATCATGGGTATTGAGGAAGCCGATCCGCCGGTGGCCGCACGTCAGCAGAGCTTCGGCGGCTGCCCGGCCACCCTGGACTTCATCAGGGACCACGGACGGCGTGCTCCCGTCGGCGGCGAAGCAGTTGAGCAGGACCAGGGGGATCTCGGGGTCGATTGGGGGCAGAGTCACCGCGCGGTGATACATCGTCGCGTAGATGAGCGCGTCCACCTGGCGCTCGAGCAGCAGCGCGAACCCGCGCTGCTCGAGGTGCCGGTCGCCATCCGTACTGATCACCAGCAGGAGCGTATCGCGCGCCCACGCCGCGGCCTGAGCTCCCCGGATGATGTGGCCCGCATAGGGCAAGGTGGCAATCTCGTCGGAGAGAAAGCCAATGGTATGGGATCGGCGCTTACTCAGGCTGCGCGCGACCGCATTCGGTCGCCAGCCAAGCTCGCGGACAGCTTCCCAGACTCGCTGGCGCGTCTCATCAGGAAGGCGAATGTGGGGTGTGTCATTGACGACATAGGAGACGGTGGTCTGAGAAACGCCGGCGCGCTGGGCGACGTCAGCCATCGATGGGCGCTTACCACGCCCAGAGTCGCTGCGGCGCGCCATCGACAACCTCCGAGATCCAATCAGGGCTCCTATTGAAGCGCTTCACTGAAGCGCTTCAATAGCATAACATAAACCCACCTCCCTGTCAATGATTTTAACAGGAGACGCCGTCGACCTCTGCTCGCCTGGCACAGCGCGGTAGCTCAGGGTGATCAGGTCCTTCGCGCTACGCTACGAGGAGTCTCTCGGCGATAGAGATGATGCGCTGGCTGCTGATCGAGCCCACGAGGCGCAGAGCCAAGATGCCCTGATAGACTGGGAAGATCGGGCTGAGAGCTCGCGGATGGCGTCGGAGGCGCTCCAAAACCCTCAACCTCTTTCTCTTATGATCGAGAATGCGCGGTATGTTCGCCTAGCACCAAGGGAAGTAGCTGCCACCGCTACCTCGGCAGGACGTCGCCGACGCCGTGCTCGACCTTGACGACAGCGCTGCCGCGCCGGTCGTGCTCGCAAGCGATGCGCAGCTGGCCTTCAACCAGGCGCGGCTGTTTGAAACGAGCTGCTGCCTGACGAGCCGCATAGCGCCGGCGCGCCAGCCCTGGTGCGCTACAGGGGCGCGGCCCACGCGCGCAACGGCGAGGAGCGCCGCTCGCTCGAGCAGGCATACCGCACCGTGCGGCTCGCCTGGGAGCACACCACGAGTTTCGGCGCCCCGCCCGGCTACTTCTGCTTACGTGCGTCCCCACACCTACCGCATCGGCGGCGTCGACGTACCGCTCCGGCAGTTCTGGATTGCGCGCTACCCCATCACCGTCGCCCAGTTCTCGGTGTTTGCCGCCGGTGGATACCAGGAGGCGGCCCGTCACTGGTGGCCGCTGCGCGGGCGGAGTCAGCGGCGCGGGAACCTCTGGTCGTGGATGGCCCAGCACTGGCGCTGGAGCGCGCACTCGCAGCCCGTGATCGGCGTTGACTGGTATGAGATGGTGGCCTGCTGTACCTGGCTCACCGCTGAGCTGCGCGACCCGCTCCCTGATGGCTATGCGATCCGCCTGCCGACTGAGGCGGAGTGGGAAGGGGATGCTCCGCTTTCATCGCCCTTACGCCAGATTCTCAACCAGGAATGTGATCGCCATGAAGCATTTACGTCTCGTCATGGCCTAATCCGGCTTCCCGGGCCCGGATGATGGCCTGTGCCCGGTCGGCGACCTGCAGCTTGCTGAAAATGTTGGAGACGTAATTGCCTACGGTCTTGAGGCTGAGGCACAACTGCTGGGCGATGGCGGGATTCGCGTGGCCCTGGGCGATCAGCTGGAGTATCTCGCGCTCACGATCGGTCAGGGACGGAAAGACCTGCCGGGCGACAGCGGGGAGCGGGGCGGCGAAGAAGTCGAGCAGATGTCGGGCGATCCCCGGGCTGAAAATAGCCTCACCCCGCCCGACCGCGCGAATCGCCCGCAGGACATCCTCTTGCTCGGCATCTTTCAAGATATAGCCGTGCGCGCCAGCCCGCATGGCCGTGAACACCGAGGTGGTGTCTTCAAACATCGTAACGATCAGGATGCGGATGTGCGGGCTGGTGTGCCGGATGCGCCGGGTCGCCTCAATGCCATTGACCCCGGGCATTTTGATATCCATCAGGATGACATCGGGTTGGAGCGTCTCGGCCAGCGTAATGATCTCATCGCCACTGGTGGCCTCGCCAACCACGGCAAGATCCGGTGCATCGTCGAGCAGCCCGCGCAGCCCCTGCCGGAACACCGGGTGATCGTCAGCGATCAGCAGCCGTAGTTGCTCCATCCTGTTCCTCCATGCGCAGCGGCAACCAGACCGTAATCCGGGTGCCACAGGGGGCATGCGGGGCAACCACACACGTCCCCCCCAACTCCGCCGCCCGTTCGTGCATCGACCGGACCCCCACCCCTGGGCGATAGTCTGCGGGGATGCCCACCCCATCGTCGGTGATCTCCAGTGTGAGCCCGTTGGCGTGGGTGATCCGCAGCTGGCACGTCCGGGCCTGGGCATGGCGCAGCACATTCATCACTGCCTCCTGGCAGATCCGGTAGGCCGCCACTTCCACCGCAGCCGGCAGTGGGGGGAGGGGCTCCGGGGCAACCACGGCGATGGCGAGACTCGTCCCGGTCCCACTGCCCTCGGCAGCGGTATACTGGGCCACGCGCTCACGCAAGGCTGCGACGAGCCCGAACTCGTCCAGGGCCGGCGGACGGAGGTCATAGGCGAGGCGCCGAATGTCGCCCACGGCCGTGCGCAGCCCCGCGTGCAGCTCGCTGAGGAGGTCGACCGCCGCCGCCGGCTGGCTGCTCAGCCGACTTTGGGCGATGCGTGCGGTCAGTGCAAGCCCGGCGAGGGTCGGGGCGAGATCGTCGTGGAGGTCACGCCGGAGGCGCCGTCGCTCCTCCTCACGTGCCAGCACGAGCCCCTCCCGGGACTGCTGGAGATCGTGGCTCATGCGCTGCAGATGGGCGGTCAGCTGCACCGCGTGGATGGCGCTTCCCGCCTGCCGGGCGAGATCGTTGAGCAAGCGCAGGTCAGCCGGAGTGAAGCCTTCGCCCACGGCGCGCGGGCCAACCAGCAGCTGGCCGAGGCGCGCGCCCCGATAGCTGAGCGGGAGGCACAGCGGCTCGGGGGTGGGCACGCCCGAGGTTGTAACCATGGCATCGCCCGTTCCTTCGACCAGGGCGATGGCCGCATAGGGTACCTTGAGCGTTTCCCTGACGGTCTGGACGATCGTCGGCAGCACCGCATCATGCGCGAGGGTTGCTTCCAGACGTTGGCCCAGACGGGCAAGCGCGGCATACGGGTCATCCCGGTCGCCATACATCAGGCGGTTGATCGCGCGCTGCAGCCACGCGCGGAGCGGCTGGAAGAGCACCGCGACCAGCCCCGTCGCGAGCAGGGCCAGCAGCGGGTTGCCCTGGGCCGCGAGGAGGGCCCCAAGGCCACTGACCACCAGGACGTAGAGCCCGACCACACAGGCGGTCAGGGCCCCGTAGACCAGGGTGCGGTTGAGCAACGGGTCCACGTCCCAGAGCCGCGACCGCAGGATGGCCAACACCAAGCTCACCGGGATCACCAGCTCCAATGCCATGCTGAGCGTGGCGAAGGCCAGATCGGCGCGCGAGCCGGGGACGATCAGATCGGGGAAGATCACGCCACGGATGAGGGCGAGTGGTCCCCCGACGAGCAGTATGAGCGTGACCCCCAGCACGAGCCAGCGGGTCTGTTGCCGCTCCCGAGGGCTTGAGACCCACCAGTAGCGGTACAGCTGGGCGCTGATCGCGGTCACCACCAGCGCGATCCAGCTCGCCAAACTCGCAAACAGGCGCCCGACGGGTGAGTCCGGCAAGAAGTGATAGCTGACGCCAATCACCAGGACCAGGAGCGCGAGCCACTGCGTCCAGCGCGGCACAAAGCGGCCATTCGGAAAGAGATAGCCGAAGAGCAGAAACAAAACCGAGCCGAGAAAGGTCATACAGGCCGCTGGGAACCACCAGATGGGATCCGCCGCCAGCACGCGGAGGATCTCGCTCTCCTGGAGCACCAGCATCAGCGCGGCAAACAACGCCATCCAATTGTCGGGCTTGCGCCAGAAGATGAGCAGGCCCGCAGCCACGCTGACCGTGATGGTGACGAGATCCAGGATGAGCGTGTAGGTGGCGTAGAACGGGATGGAGCGCTGCGGGTCAGCCATGACCTGCGCCTGCTCCAGGGTGATCTGGCCATCGGCGCAGCCCGCATCCGTGCCGCAGACCTGCTGCAGCTCCGCCAAGCGCAGCGGCACACTGGCGACGTAGAGCAGGAGCGCCGTGACAACCAGGACGATCCAGGTCGCACGCGCGAGGTGCAGCCGGACACTACGGAGGCGCAGGTGAACCTCGTCCGGCTCAGCGCCGGACCCGGAAGCAACTGGCGTCACAGAGACAAGGCCCATGGGGTCACCTGCTCAGGCGCAAGGGGGGGCAAGGTGCGGCGGATGGAGGCATTCTACTCCTGGGAATCCGCGCGTGCCAGAGCAATCAGGGGCTGGAGACGTGGCGCAGCTAGCGGGGTTCGGGGTGGGCTTGCTCTGGAGTCTGGAGCCGGTGCGGTGGGAGGGCCAGGCCAGGGTGCGTCCAGAGCGCCCAGCCAAGGACGATCCAGGCCAGGGCAAGCACGAGCAGGCCGCTCGCATTATGACCGACCAGGATCGACAGCCCGATGATCCCTGGAAAGCTGCCCAGGATTAACAGCCAGGCGCCAAGGCGTGGCGCCACCCGGGCCCGTAATGTCCCGAGACCAAACACGAGCGGGCCGATGAGCAAGAGGAAGAATCCGGGGAGGATGAGGGTAACAAAGGAGCCATCGAGCGCGCCGACCCCATAGGCGCCGACAATCCCACATGCCAGGAGACTCATCCCGACGAGGGAGAGCCAGAAGCCGATGTGCTCGAGGCGACCGGCATGGTGTGCCTGGATGGCGTGTAAGCCGAGCAGACCCACCAGAAAGCCGAGGACCATCGGCAGCATAAGGAGGCCATAGACGGTATAGACAACGTCGGGCGGGCCGAAGGTCAGCAGGGGTGCCAGAAGCGGCTGTGCGACCGCTGTCCAGGCCGCTACCCACGGCGCTTCCAGCGACGCGGCGCCATCGGCCGTGGCAAAATAGGCCAGGGCGAGGAGCGGCATGGTGACGATCCCGATGATGCTTCCGAGCAGGGCCGTCAGGCCACTCCAGCGAATCAGCGTTGGCGATGCCATGGGTAATCCTCCTGGGGGTACTATGGGATGTGCCGCTGTGAGCGGACGACATCCCACACCGCTACCGTCGATAGGGCTACTGTAGCGGAGGACCTTGCCCAGGCGCATGGGGGTGTGGTCACAGCATGCTGGGAAGTGTACCCAGGAAACGCGCGTTCGAGACCTGATCGACTTCCTGAAGTGCCTAACGTTCGAGAATGCGCGCTCTGATGCATTAAGGTCCTTACCCTCGTGTTGAGAGACCCCGCCAATCGAAGGCGCAGCACCGAGGAAACCTTCTAATGCGCGCGTTGCCGCAATATGAGCCAGATCATTATCTCACCCTATAAGATTGGTGCGGAACAGATCTTTGTTTATTGGAGCGTTTATGCCGACGGCTGACCATCACGGTTGTATCATGCTGCCGATGCGCTCGCCACATCCGTCCACATGCAGATGAAGAGGAGTACGGCAGATGGCTACCACAACAGCGCGTGATGGGATCACTACGGTGAACGAATGCCTCATGGCCGCCTTCAACGCCGGGAATGCAGCGGCGGTCGCGGCCTGTTACACGACCACCGGCCTCCTCATGCCACCGCGCACCGAGGCCATCGTGGGACGCGAAGGAATTGAGGCCTACTGGCAGGGTGCGATGGACATGGGAATCGCAACGCTGCAGGTCGAGACGATCGAAGTGGTCGATTATGGCGCGAGCGCGGTTGAGGTCGGACGCTATGCCCTTGCCAGTGCCGATGCCCAAGCGATTGACCGCGGCAAGTACATCATCGTCTGGCAGCAGGAAGATGGCGAGTGGCGGCTGGCACGGGACATCTGGAATAGTAGTGTCGCGCCCCCTGGGGCGTGAGCGCTCAGCAGTCGTGCATCCTGGCCGTGTCAGCGCCGCTTCCAGGTCTCGTCACTGCGACGGTTGCCTCATCGCTACGCGGTAAAACGCCATCCTTTGCGTATACCTTCCGCCTGACCAACGTGCTCATTCGCCAGTGCGACCCGCGTTCGCGTTGATGAGCACCTCGGCGATGGCCGCCACCAGCGTGCGCAGGCTGACCGGCTTGGCGAGGTACGCGTTCGCGCCAGCGGCGAGGCAGCGCTCGTGGTCGCCCGGCATCGCCAGCGCCGTCAGGGCGATGATCGGCGTCGCGGCGACCTCCGGGTCGGCTCGGATCTGGCGGATCGCGCTCAGCCCATCCAGCTCGGGCATCTGGATGTCGAGGATGGTCACATCGGGCCGAGTCGCGCGCACCTGGGCCACGGCTTCGGCCCCGGTGCGGGCCAGCGCTACCGCGCACCCCTGCTCACGCAGCAGCTCTGCGTAGAACTGGAGGGTGAGCTCGTGGTCGTCGGCGATGACGAGCCGTGGGGGTGTGACCCAGGTGGACAGCGCAGGCCCTGGCGCTCGCGACGGGCCCGGCGCGACATTCTCCTCCGGCGACCAGGGCAGCCGGACGGTGAAGCGGCTGCCCTGCCCTTGGCGTGCTCTCCAGGGTGATGCTGCCTCCGTGCATGTCGACCAGCCGGCGCACCAGGGTCAATCCCAGCCCGATCCCCTCGTACGTGCGGGAAAGCCGCCCATCCACCTGGGTGAAGGGCTGGAACAGTCGCGCGTGGTCCGCCTCGGCAATACCGATCCCCGTGTCCCAGACCGTGAACGCGATGGACTCCTGCGCGGCGTCCGCCGGACCTCCAGGCCAACTCGTCCACCCTGGGGCGTAAACTTCACCGCGTTATCGAGCAGGTTGGTCAGGATCTGGGTCAGACGCCGCTCGTCGGCCCGCAGTCCCTCAATCCCGAACGTCACGGTGCGGAAGAGTTGGATACCCTTTGCCTGCGCGGACGCCTGGACCGACTGCAGGGCAGCGCGACAGAGGATGTCCACATCGACCGCCCGCACATCGAGGGCCGCTTTGCCGGCCTCAATAGAGGTCAGGTCAAGGATGTCGGAGAGGATGGCCAGCAGGTGGCGTGCGCTCTGGGTGACGCTGCCAAGGGCCTGATGCTGGCGGTCTGTGATCGGCCCGTAGTGCGCTTCGTCCAGCGCCTCGGTGATCCCCAGCACGGCATTGAGCGGCGTGCGCAGCTCATGGCTCATCATGGCCAGGAACTCGTCCTTGAGCGTGAGCGCGCGGGTCAACGCGACATTGGTGTGGCTCAGCATCTCGGCGTGCGCCGCCCGGGCCAGTTCGGCGCGCTTGCGCTCGGTGATGTCACTGCGGGTGACAATGCCCAGGCGGGTGGCGCCATCTGCCCCAGCGATGGTCATTCCGCTGAAGAGCACCCAGTGCTGCTCCTCGGCGTGGGCCGGGCGCAAGGTGAGCTCCCAGTTGCAGCAGGCGCTCAAGAAGGCGCTGGAGCTGGACCTGGCGCTCGACGACCAGCGCTTGATGATAAGCGCCGACCCGCAGCGCCTGAAGCAGATGCTGGTGAACCTGCTTTCCAACGCCGTGAAGTTCACCCCGAGCGGGGGCGCCGTGCGGCTGGAGGTTGCCGTTGACGGCGCGGCCGGGGTGGTGCGGTTTGCCGTGCAGGACACCGGTATCGGGATCGCACCCGAGGATGTGGCACGGCTGTTCCAGCCCTTCGTGCAGCTGGACTCGAGCCTGAGCCGACAGCACGAGGGCAGCGGGCTGGGGCTGGCCCTGGTGCGTCGCCTGGCCGAGCTGCACGGCGGCAGCATCACGGTCGAGAGCACGGTCGGTGTGGGGAGCCGCTTTACGATCAGCGTGCCGGATCATCCGCCGCAAGCGGTGGATGGGCCGCAGAGCGCTGAGCAATGGGACGAACGCCAGGCAGCAGCCAGCCGCTCGCTCAGCGCTGCGGTCAGCGCCGACCCCGGGCCGGAGGGGGCCCGGGTGCTGCTCGTCGAGGATAGCGAGGCGGGCCTCCAGGTGGTCGGCGGCTACCTGCGTGCCCAGGGCTACGAGGTGCTCGTCGCCCGTGATGGCCGGGAAGCCCTGCGCCAGGCCGCGACAGCGCGCCCGGATCTCATCCTGATGGATATCCAGCTGCCGGGCATGGATGGGCTGGAGGCAATTCAACGTATTCGAGCCGCGGGGCTCCACACCACGCCGATCATCGCGCTGACCGCGCTGGCGATGCCCGGAGACCGCGAGCGCTGCCTGGAGGCTGGGGCCAACACCTATCTCGCCAAGCCTGTGGGGATTCGTGCACTGATAACGACGATTGCCGAGGTGCTCGCCGGCTCCAATCCGGGGCATACCGACGCATGAGCACGTCGCTGATGTCCTGGGTGAAGCTTCAAATATCAGGCAGCCCGCCCTATAA
>JAAXUL010000190.1 GCA_013336035.1 Chloroflexales bacterium | reverse complement strand
CCTCGACCGCTTCAAGAATATCAACGACAGCCTGGGCCACCCGGCCGGCGACGAAGTGCTCGTGGCGATCGCGCACCGGCTGAAGGAGCGCCTGCGCATCTCGGACACGATCGCCCGCCTGGGGGGCGACGAGTTTGTGGTCCTGCTCGAGGATCTGCAGGGCAGCGAGGAGGCGGCGGCCGTGGCGTACAAGCTGATCGATCTGCTTGGCGAGCCGTTCACCCTCGCGGGTGGCCAGGAGATCTACGCCGGGGGCAGCATCGGCATCAGCATTGGGCCGGACGACGCCGATAGCGCGACCAGGCTCATCCGCAACGCCGACACGGCGATGTACCAGGCGAAGGCGAACGGGGGCGCGACCTTCCAGTTCTACACCGAGTCGATGACCCGGGCTGTCAACCTGCGCCTCGAGCTCGAGGGCAGGCTGCGGCGGGCCCTCGAGCGCCAGGAGTTTGTGCTGCACTACCAGCCCCAGATCGACCTTGCTACCGGGCGGACGATCGGGGTCGAGGCGCTAATCCGCTGGTACCAGCCCGAGCAGGGCCTGATCTCGCCCGCCCAGTTTATCCCCGTGGCCGAAGAGACGGGCTTGATCGGGCCTATCGGCGAGTGGGTGCTGCGCAGCGCCTGCGCTCAGGTGCAGGCATGGCGAGATGATGGGCACAGCGAGCTAACCCTGTCGGTCAACCTCTCGCCACGGCAGTTTCGGCAGCTAGGCCTGGTCAGGATGATCCAGGCGGCCCTGGCCGAGAGCGGGCTTCCGGCGAGCCAGCTCGAGCTTGAGATCACCGAGGGCGCGGTGATGGAGCACCCCGAGCAGGCCATCGCGACGCTCCAGGTGCTTCGCGAGCAGGGCGTCCGCCTGGCCATTGACGACTTTGGCACCGGCTACTCGTCGCTGTCCTACCTGCAGCGCTTCGCCCTCAACAAGCTGAAGATCGACCGCAGCTTCATCAAGGAGCTGCCAAACAAGGCGCGCGACGCCTCGATCGCCGCGACGATCATCGCGATGGCCCACAACCTGGGCCTCGAGGTGCTGGCCGAGGGCGTCGAGAGCGCCGAGCAGCTGGCGTGGCTGCGCGCGCACCGCTGTGACGCGGCCCAAGGCTACCTGTTCAGCCGGCCGCTGCCCGCCGAGCAGCTGCTGGATCACCTGGACACCGCTAGCGTGGGGCAGCGTCACTGGACTAGATAGATCGGGCGCTGCTCGCGTGAGCGGATGTAGAGCGTCGGCACGTACCAGCTCTCCCCGCCGCTCGCCTCGGTAAAGAGCACCTGGCGGGCGCGGGAGACGGCGTCTTGCAGCGAGCGCCCGTGCCCAAGCAGCTGCTGGTAGAGCACCTGTGAGAAGCGGGTCGCCGCGGCGACGCTGACCGTCATCTGCATGGCGACGACCGCGCCAGAGACGAGGCTCAGCGCGGGGGCGATGCCGGTCAGCAGGCCGCCCTGTGCGCTGAACGTGGCCGACTGGCAGGCGTGGAGGACAAGCAGGCGCGTGTCGCCGAGCAGCGGCGCCAGCCGCTCGGTGCTGACCTGATCGGCCCCGCCGCCATCACCGTCGAGCTGGAGAAAACCCCTCCCGTCACGGTAGGTGCCGTGCCCGTAGTAGTGAATAATGTCGGGCCTGCCGGGGGCGTTGAGCAGATAGTCATTCAGGCTCGCGACTGTCAGGGGGCTGATCTCGTCAAAGCTGATCTTGCCCTGGTCGCGCAGCAAGCTCCAGGTCTGGAGCCGGGCCGCGCGCTCGCTGCGCCGGACTGGCTCGGGGATGCCGTAGGCTGGCGACAGGGCGAGCAGGTGCAGCCTCTGGTGGGCGGGCAGCGGCGGCGGGAGCGCGAGGTCGAGGTCGAGGTAGCGCTCGCACGAGTCGATCGTGGCGCCGCGGACCAGGAGCGACTGATGCTTGTCCTCCTCCCAGAGCAGCTCCCACGGGAGCGCGGCCAGGGCGATGCCGCCCGGCGGGAAGCGGAGGATATAGCTTATGCGCAGCCCCTGGGCGATGCAGGTGTTGCGCGCGGCCTTGATCAGCGCCTGGCCCACGGGGCCTAGCGCCTGGTAGATCGCCTGCCCGACAAGCCGCGGGGCCTCGGGCGCCACCCGGCCCTGCCGCCAGAGGCCGTGGGCGGCCAGGATCGCCTGGTCCTGACCGTGAAAGGTGAAGTGGCGCGCATCCTCATCGCTCAGCGGCGTGGGGTAGGAGGGGTGCTGCAGCGCGTCGAGGGCCCGGATGACCAGCGGGAGCGCGCCATCGTCGTAGGGCGGCGTAAAGGGGGTATCCTCACGCCCGGTCAGGTGCGAGCGCCATGTGATCCAGGGGCCGGTAGACTCTAGGCGAAAGTCAAGCGTGATTGGCACGAGCTGTGCCGGCGGCGGGGGCGCCGGCGGCGTGGGGGCCGCCTGCTCGCGCGGGGCCGTAGCCGGGAATGGGGCGAGGTTGAGCGACTGCTCGAGCTCGGCGATCTTCGCGCGGGTGTCTGCGAGCTGGTTGCGGACCGCCACCGAGGCCTGAAGCTCGCCGCCGGCGCTGGCGGCCTGCTGCTCGAGGTAGACCAGATTACGCCGATAGATCGTGAGCAACCGCTCTTTATGTGCACGCTCTTGGATGTCAGACACGACTCGCCTCCCGATCAGCTCGGACGCTAGCGCGATTTGCATTATGCTATACTCGTGCATGATATGCTCGTGGCGATACCGGTGTAAGCAAATTTACCACCAGTCACGTTCAACCATGAAGGAGCCCTGGGCGCTCAGCGGAGCCCGGCGCTCCTCGCATGACACACAGGGTTTCGGCTACGAGGAGGCATAATGATCTGGTTGTCGCAAGCTCTTCAGCCTCTCTCGGCAGCGCTGCAGGAGCTGACCCGACGGAGCATCAGCTCACGCCGCCTCGGCAGGCTAGCCAACACGCCCCCCGTCGCCTGGTCACTGCGCACGATCACACGCATCGCCGTCAGGCCATCGCTCCAGCAGACCAGCGCTCAGCTGACCCCCTGCGAGCGCACGACGCGGGGCGATCTGCAATCCACGCTCCAGGACATCGTCGATGACGTCATCGACGCGCTCGGCTACAGCGTGGCCATGGTCGCGCTCTACGAGCAGGGCGACTCGCTCGACATCCACGCGATCCAGTTCGACTCGAGCGTGCTCACGCGCGAGAAGATCCAGTCCTGGGAGCGGCAGCTGTCGGAGCTGATCGGCACGCCGGTCAGCCTGGACGACCCGCGGGTTGCGCGCACCTTCGTCTTCCAGGACGAGTACGCCGACAACCTCAGCGTCAAGGCCGCGCGCTCGCAGCGGCCAGTGATCAGCAACGCGCTCTTCGATCTATTTACGCCGATCACCCCCGCGTTCACGCGCCCAATCGTGGACGGCATCCAGCAAGAGCTTGGGATCAGCCAGGTGATCGCGGTGCCCTTCTTCCTCGAGACCACGCTGAACGGCAAGCCGGCCCGCGAGATGGTCGGCAACCTGTTCGCGGCCCGGCGCGAGCCGATCACCGAGTCAGCCCTTGCCACCCTCTCCGCCTTCGGCCGCCAGGCCGCCGCGGCCATCCTCAGCGAGCGCCAGCGCATCCAGATCGAGCTATCCCAGGAGCTGGTGCTGAAGATTCAGACCAGCCTGCAGGATGAGGGGCAGCTGCTCCAGCACATCGCCGAGGGCGTGGTCTCGTATATGGGCTATATGTTCGCGCTGGTGGCCACCTACGAGGCCGATGGCGCGCTGCCGCTGCGGGCCACCTGCTTCGACCCGGCGATCATCCCCATCGAGCGGATACACGAGTGGGAGCGCCAGGTCTCGCGGTTTATGACAGCGGATCGCCCGATCAGCCTGATCGACCCCGAGGTCGCGCGCATCTATGTGAATCGACCAGAGTACCAGGATAATCTGGGCGTGCAGGCCGTGCAGACCGGCTCGAATGTCGTCAGCGACACGCTGTACAACATCTTCACGCCAGTCGTCCCCGCCGTCGCGAAGCCGCTGATCGACGCGATACAGGCAGAGCTAGGGATTCGGCAGGTGATCACCGTGCCCTTCTTCCTAGAGCGGCTCGTCGATGGTGAGCTGCGCCGCGAGCTGGTGGGGAACCTCTTCACAGTCACGCGCTCGCGCAGCTTCCGCGCCGGCGAGATCGAGCTGCTGCAGACGTTCGGGCAGCAGGCCGCCGCCGGCCTGAGCAACGCCCGGCTCTACCGCCAGTCGGAGGGCCGGCGCGCCGCGGCGCAGCTGTTCGGACGGATGGCCTTCACGGCCTCGGCCTCGGTCCACGCGCTCAAGAACCATATCGGGGCGGTGCGCCTGCCGCTGCAGCTGATCAATATGGCGATCAAGAGCCCGCAGGCCTTCCCTGACGACGAGCGCGTGCAGCTCCTCGCGCGGCTCGAGAAGGGGTCGGAGGTTTTCCGCCACCTCGATGAGATGGCGGACATGCTCGATACGCTGCACGAGCCCTGGCGCCAGAAGCCCGACGTGCTGACCGATGTCAACGCCTGCCTGAGCAAAGCGCTCAACAAGATCCAGCCCAGCCGCGCCGAGTGGATCGAGGTGGAGCTGGCCGAAGATCTGCTGCAGATCCACACAGCGCCCGATATGCTCACCGAGGCCTTCAAGGTGCTGATCAAAAACGCGGTCGAGGCGCTCGAAGATATCGACCGCGAGCGACGGCTGCGGATCGCCAGCCAGCTCGAGGGCAACGCGACGATACGGGTGACGGTGAGTGATAATGGGGTTGGCATTCGGGCAGAGAATCGCCACCGGATCTTCGAGATGCGCTGGTCGACGAAGCCTAGCGGGCTTGGCTTTGGCCTCTTCTGGACCCGCGACTATATCCAGGGCTTAGGCGGCCAGATCACTGTCGAGAGCGAGTGGGGGCAGGGGACGAGCTTCCAGATCCTCTTGCCGACCACACACACGCAGCAAGCGGTGCTCGAATCTTCCACTACCCCGATCGATGTAGAAGGAGTAGAGCCATGAACCCCGCGCTGCGTACGATACTGATCGTCGAGGATGACCGCCTGCTCAGCGAGTCGTATAAGACCGCCTGCCGGCTGGCCATCTACGAGCTAACAGGCGAGGCGCTGCCGGTGGAGGTGCGGATCATCCAGGCCTACACGTTGAACGAGGCGTTTGCAGAGATCAAAGACGCGCCCAGGCTCGACTTTGTCTCGGTCGATCTGGCCCTCGACCCATCTGAGCAGGGCATCCGCCAGGAGCAGCGCACGATCGGGCGCGAGGCCGGCGGCATGCGGATTCTGCGCCAGCTCAAAGAGCGCCAGCCCGCGCCTGTGGCCGTCGTGATCTCGGGCGAGACGCTGCTCTCATACGCCACCGACGCGCTGCAGCGCTACGGCGTGATGCACTTCTTCGAGAAGGCGCGCTTTGACATCGAGCAGTACAAGGCGGTGGTCAAGGCCGCGCTCTGGTACATCCAGGCCGTCGAGAGCCTCGAGCAGCTCGAGCAGGCCGACTCGTCGCTCGGCGAGCTCGATGAGGCCGCGCGCTGCTGGGGCGAGGCGCGGGCCTCCGCCGCCGCCGCCGGGATCGACGCGCACCGCTTCCCAAGCGATCTCGAGCTGCGCCTGAAGGCCGCGCGGGCCCGCTTCACCGATCAGGCCACGGGCCTGCCCATCGGGCGCCTCGCCCAGGGCTACCTCAAGCAGTACGTCCTGCTCCAGCACTGGTCTGTCTTCTGCGTGCACGTCACCAACTTCGCCACCTTCCGCGCCGCCTACCCGTCGCAGGTCGATCCGCTGCTCTTCTTTCTTGCCGAGACGGTCCGCGAAGCCACCGCGAGCTACGCCGAGGCGTTCACCGGCCTGCTTGGCACAGGCATCGGCGCTGACCCGACCCTGGTCGTAGCGCTCAACATAGAGCAGCCGGCCGAGCTTGGCGCCATCAAGTCGCGGATCGAGGCGACTGTCGCGCATAATGCCCCCATGTTCACAAGCAGCCTCAGCAAGGCCCCCGCGCCGTCTGTCCCGGCGGTGCACGTAGCCTGCTGGCACAGCAAGAAACACCAGTTCTCCGATCTTAACGACCTGCTCGACGCACTTGGCTCAACGAACTAGAAGGGCAGCACAATGGACGATCTGCGTGGCGGGCGCGGCGCAACGCGCGAGCCCCTTCGGCTGATCGCGATCGATGATGAGGCCGACTGGTGCTCACTCCTGGCCAGCACCGCCCGGCTGCTTGGCTACACCCTCGACGCGGCCAGCACGCTCGAAGAGGCCGTGCTGAAGATCCAGGAGGCCGAGCAGCGGGAGCGACCCTACCACGGCGCGATCATCGACATGAACTTCGAGATGGGCAAGCGCAAGATTGAGCTGCCGCGTGGTAAAGAGGTCGTGCAGTACCTCAAGTCGAAGCACACCTATCTGGCCTGCATCATGGTCAGCGGCGCCGGCGTCTCGCCCGAGACGGTGCTCGACCTGAGGGATGACTTCGACCTCGACTACTACCTGCGCAAAGATCACTTCGATATCGAGACCTTCGACCACTCGCTTCAGAAAGCGATCCGGCGCGCGCGCGGGGGGCGCGCGGGCGGCCACTACGCGCAGCGCCTGCAGCAGCTGCTGAAGCAGTGGCATAGCATCTACCTGCGAACCTATGAGAACCTGGCCGTCGCCCACGAGCGCAAGGCGCTGAAGGGCGTGGACGTGGATGTGGCTACGCTCAACGAGATCGAGCGCTATGAGGCAGAGCTCCACGAGGCCAGGGCGCACATCAAAGAGCTCGAGCAGCAGATGACGGCGGCCGAGGCCCGCTGACAGACCACCCGAAGAATGGCGCGCTCTAAACCTAAAGTAGCGGCTTCGTTACACGCCATTGGGCCGGGCAATGGTAAAGTAGCGGTTATCACAGAAGGATACTGTCCAGTCCTACAGCTTGCAAAGACGCAGGGGCACAGCGCGAAGAAGCAGCTGACGCCCCTGCGTTTTCTTGTGTCGCATTTTGGAGGCGCCCTCGACCATGTGATGTCACGGCGCTCCCCCGGCTAGAGGTCGCGAGTCTATGGAAGCACGCGCGTACGATGCTCTGATCATTGGCGCCGGCATCAGCGGGATGCAGGCCGCCCTGGATCTTGGCGACAAGGGCTACCGGGTGCTCGTCGTCGACCGACAGGCCAGCGTCGGCGGCACCATGGTCAAGCTCGACAAGACCTTCCCCACCAACGACTGCGCGATCTGTATCGCCGCCCCCAAGATGGTCGAGCTGGCGCGGCACCCCAATATCACCCTGCTGACCAGCGCCCAGGTCGAGCGGGTGAGCGGCTCGGCCGGCAGCTTCGAGGTCGCGATCTGGCAGCAGACGACCTACGTCGACCCCGAGAAGTGCAAGGGGTGCGGCGACTGCGCCCGGGCCTGCCCGGTCGAGGTGGACGACCTCTTCAACTCGCGGCTCTCGCGGCGCAAGGCTGTCTATCTGCAGTTTCCTCAGGCGGTGCCGGCGGTCTACACGATCGACTACGCCCACTGCGTCGGCTGCGGCGCCTGCGACCGGGCCTGCGAGGTCGGCGCGATCTCGTTCCTCAGGCGCTCACGCCCGCTTCTGGTGACCGTGGGCAGCATCATCGTGGCCACCGGCTTCGACGTGCTCGAGCCGACCGAGCTGCGCAAAGAGTACGGCTACGGCCGCTTCGCCAACGTGGTCACCGCGCTGCAGTACGAGCGCATCCTCTCGGCCTCGGGGCCCACCGACGGCCGGGTCGAGCGCCCGTCGGACGGCCAGGAGCCCGGGCGGGTGGCCTGGATCCAGTGCGTCGGCTCGCGCAGCGCCAAGGGCGGCAACCCCTACTGCTCGAAGATCTGCTGCATGTACGCGACGAAAGAGGCGCTGATCACCCTCGAGCACGCCCCCGACGCGCGGCCCACGATCTTCTATATGGACCTGCGGGCCTACGGCAAGGACTTTCAGCAGTACTACCGCCGGGCCGCCGAGCACGGGGTGCGCTACATCCGCAGCCGCCCCTCGTCGGTCGCCGAGAACCCCGACAAGAGCCTGACGATCGCCTACGAGGACACGCTGACCGGCGAGGTGCACAGCGAGCGCTTCGACATGCTGGTGCTCTCGACGGCGGTGGTGCCGGCGCCCGACAACCGCCGGCTCGCGCAGGCCCTCGGCATCGCGGTCGACGAGCACGGCTTCTTCGAGGCGCGCGACGCCCTGCTCGAGCCGCTACAGTCCACGCGCGACGGCATCTTCCTGGCCGGCGGGGCCCAGGGGCCCAACGACATCCCCGACAGCGTGGCCCAGGCCAGCGGCGCCGCCGGGCAGGCCGTCATCCCGATCAGCATGCGCCAGCGCGCCGCCGAGCGCGAGCCGACCCCCGAGCGCGATGTGGCCGGCGACGAGGCCCGCGCCGGGGTGTTCGTGTGCAGCTGCGGCAAGAATATCGGCGGCTTCGTGGACGTGCCCGCCGTCGCCGACTACGCCCGCGGGCTGCCCAGCGTGTCCTTCGCCGACACCTGCACCTTCGCCTGCTCGGAGGACGCGCAGCGCCGGATCAGGGCGGCGGTCGAGGAGCACGGCCTGAACCGGGTGGTGGTGGCCGCCTGCTCGCCGATCACGCACGGGCCAGTGTTCCAGCAGACCTGCGCCGAGGTCGGCCTGAACCCGGGCCTCTTCGAGATGGCCAACATCCGCAACCAGTGCTCGTGGGTGCACTCGTCGGACCCGGGCCCGGCGACCGCCAAGGCCGAGGATCTGGTGCGCATGGCGGTGGCGCGCGCCGGCCAGATGCGCCCCCTGGCGGCCCAGACGATCGAGGTCACCCGCAGCTGCCTGGTGATCGGCGGCGGCGTCGCGGGCATGACCGCGGCGATCACCCTGGCCGATATGGGCATCGACACCTACCTGGTCGAGCGCGAGGGCGCCCTGGGCGGCAAGCTCAATACGCTCGCCTTCCTGGCCCCAAGCAACACCCCCGCCAGCGAGGCGCGCGAGCGGCTGGTGCGCGCGGTGCTCCAGCGCCCCAGGATCAAGGTGTTTCTCGGCACCGAGGTGCGCGAGGTCGACGGCTACGTGGGCAACTTCCAGGTCACGCTCGACGAGGGCGTGGGCGGCGCGATCACGCAGCTGCAGGTCGGCACGATGATCGTGTCCACCGGCTTCCGCGAGGTCAACCTGCGCGGGCGCTACGGCTACGGCGATGACCCGCGGGTGATCACGCAGCTCGAGCTCGAGCGGCGCCTGCGCGACGGCACGCTCGGCGCGCCGCGCTCGGTGGTGATGGTGAACTGCGCCGGCTCGATGGACGCGACCAACTCGGCCTGCTGCCGGATCGGCTGCGGCGTCTCGGTCAAGAATGCCCGCATGGTGCGCCGGGCCGCCCCCGGGGCGAGCGTCTTCCTGCTCTACCAGGACATGCGCGTGTACGGCAAAGGGCAGGAGGAGTACTTCACGCAGATGCTCGCTGAGGTCAGGCCGCAGCGCATCCGCTACGACGCCGAGCGCCCGCCCGAGGTGACGGTGCGCAACGGGCGGGTCGTGGTCAGGGTCTACGACACACTGCTGCGCCAGGAGCTGGCCGTCGAGGCCGATCTGGTCGTGCTCACGGCGGCGCTGCGCGGCGACGCGCAGACGCCACAGCTCAAGCAGATGCTCAAGGTGTCGACCAACGAGCAGGACTTCTACAGCGAGGCCCACGCCAAGATCCGCCCGCTCGACTTTATGAACGAGGGGATCTACCTGTGCGGGGCCGACCACTACCCGCGCAGCATCCCCGACACGATCGCCCAGGCCTCGGGCGCCGCGTCGCGCGCGGCCATCCCGCTGCTGCGCGGCCGGGTCGGCGTCGAGCCGATCGTGGCCGAGGTGGACCCAGCGCACTGCTCGGGCTGCGCCGTCTGTGTGCCCCACTGCCCGTACGGGGCCATGGCCATGGACGGCGAGCGCGGCGTGGTGCGCATCGCCGAGGTGCTGTGCAAGGGCTGCGGGACCTGCGTCGCGGCCTGCCCCGCGGGCGCGCTGCAGCAGCGCGGTTTCACCGATAGGCAGGTGCTGGCGATGATCGAGTCGGCCTGGGGAGCGTGATGTATGAACGAGCCATTCGAGCCGAAGATTTTGGGCCTGCTCTGTAGCTGGTGCGCCTACGCCGGGGCCGACACGGCCGGGGTGAGCCGCGCGCAGTACCCGTCGAATATCCGCATCGTGCGCGTGATGTGCAGCGGCAGGATCGACCCGCTCTTTATCGCGCGCTCTTTCGAGAGCGGCGCCGACGGCGTGCTGGTGGCTGGCTGCCACCCAGGCGACTGCCACTATGTCTCGGGGAATAACTACGCGCAGGAGCGGCTGGCCTCGTTCGGGGGCCTGCTCGACTTCTTCGGCATCGACCGGCGCCGGCTCAAGCTGGCCTGGGTCTCGGCCTCGGAGGGGGCGCGCTTCGCCACCGTGGTGGCCGAGATGACCGAGGAGCTGAGGGCGCTCGGCCCCCTCAGGCTAAAGGTACACTGATGGCAAACCTGATAGAAGCACAGCTGCGCGCGCGGGCCCGGGCCCTTCTGTCCGAGGGGGCGGTCGAGGTATTCCTCGGCTACCGGCAGGGCTCGAACCCGCTGCGGGTGGCGCCCTTCGCGGCCAGAACGCCCGCCGAGGCCGACCGGCTGGTCTGGAACGCGGTCTGCGTGCCGAACCTGGCCGGCGCCCTGCAGAAGCACGCTGGCCGCAGGGTGGGCGTCGCGCTAAAGGCCTGCGACGCGCGCACGGTGGTTGAGCTGCTGAGGCTGCACCAGCTTGAGCGCGAGCGCCTGCACATCGTCGGCGTTGTGTGCGCAGGCATGGGCGACCTGCTCGGGGTCGGCCATG
>JAAXUL010000854.1 GCA_013336035.1 Chloroflexales bacterium | reverse complement strand
GTGAGAGCGGCGTCTCCCGGGGCACCAGCACCAGCGGGCGGCGCTCCTTGAGCATCACGTCGGCGGCCCGCTCGGGCAAGTCGTCGGCCATTCCATTGGCGACGGAGGCCAGGAATCCCATAGAGCATGGGGCGACGATCATCGCGTCGGGGACGAGCGTGCGGATATACTTGTATTTCCCCCGCCGCAGGAAGAGCCAATACGGCACGCCGCCAGCGAGGTCGCCGCTATGTCCAGGGCCCGCCTGACCGGGGCGGCCATCCCGCCCAGCTCGCCCAGCGGCTTGCCCTGGACCACGCCCTCGCCCGCGCCCAGGGACAGCCCGCCCGCCCAGGCCAGCCCCGCCTGCCGCGCGAAGCCCGCGCACACCTGCATGGCGTTGGCGCAGTGGTGGGCCTCGGGGAAGCCGCAGTTGGCGATCGCGACGAAGCGCCCCCCCGCGCCCTGCCCGGCCCGGTCCGCCGCCAGCTGCTCTAGCGTCGCGATGACCGGGGCGGGCAGGGTGTCGATGTAGAGCGGAAAGGCCAGCACGACCAGGTCGGCGGCGGCGACCGCCTCGCGCAGCGCCGCCATACGCTCGGGCGAGCGCAGGGTGGTGTAGATCTGAAAGCTCTGCGTCGCCGCGCCACGCTCCGCCAGCCGCTCCATCAGGTAGCCGCCCAGCGCCGCCGAGCTGCTCTTGGTCGTGCGCGGGCTGCCGACCAGCAGCACGGCCCTGCGCGCCGGCTCGGCCGTGACAGTCGACGGGCCGGTCTCGGGCAGGGCGGGCACGGGCGAGCTCGCCCCGCGCTTGATCGCCTCGAGCCAGCCCCGGCACCGGCCGGCCAGGTCGGCGTCCGGCCGGCCGCTATAGACGATATCGCTCACCGTCGTGCGGGCATACATATTGATCGCGTTGCGCTTGACCAGGTGGCGGAAGACCGCCTCGCCGGTCGCGTCGGGGCCGTCCGTCCACCCGACCGCCAGGATGTTGGGGTAGCGCTCGTAGCGCGGCTTGTGGTGGACCTCGCCGCCGATCTGGGTGAAGAAGGGCATAATATTCTGGATCAGGTGGTCCAGCATACGCTTGAGGGTCGAGGAGTACCCGCCGAAGGTCACCGGGCTCAGCAGGATCAGCAGGTCGCACTGCACCGCGCTGGCCGCGAGCGCGCGGTTATCGTCGTCGGTCATACAGACGCCGGGGCTGCGCACCCAGCAGAAGAAGTCGCCGGCGCAGTTGCCGATCCGCCGCTCGCGCAGCGGCACGTGCTCGACCTCGTAGGCCTGGGCGCTAAGCTGCTCGCGCAGCGTGGCGACAAGCTGCTCGGCCAGGGCGTCGTGGGCGAGGGAGCCATCGAGGATCAGTGCTCTCATGGGGCCTCCGTGAAGAGTTGCTGGGCCAGCGACGCCAGCCCGTAGCGATACAGTTCGTCGCCGTTCGGCCCAAATGGTGGCAGGTTACCCGCGATCTCAAGCGAGACCAGGCCGTGGACACAGCTCCAGATATAGACGGACAGCCCGATGGTCAGGTCGGCGACCTCGCCGCCGTAGCGCTTCCAGAGCGCGAGCGTGGCCTCGTGCTCGGAGGAGACACGGGGGAAGGCGGTGACCCGCAGCCTGCCCGCCTGGCGCAGGGCCTCGACCACGCTGAGCAGGGCGCTCATCGCGTGCGCCCCGGTGGGCATGATCTGCATCTTCGGCGCGTCATAGCCGGGGATGGACGCCTCGAAGATCAGCTGGTAGCGCTGCGGGTGGGTGATGGCCCAGGCGCGGTAGGCCACCCCGATCGCGTCAAGGCGGCCGAGCAGGTCGTCGGGCGGAAGGCTGTCGCGGGCCGCGATCTGCGAGTCGCCGAAGGAGGTGTAGGCCTCGATGATCAGGGCGGTGACTAGGTCGTCGCGGCGGGGGAAGTAGTTGTAGATCGCCGGGGCGGTGATGCCAAGCTCGCGGGCGATGCCGCGCAGCGAGAGCGCCGGGGCGCCGAGCTCGGCGATCTGGCGCCAGGCCACCGCGCGGATCGCCGCCTCGAGGTCGAGCCCGTGTGCTGTCCGTGGTGAGCGCGTCATGCGGGCCCCTTGGAGTAGATACACACCGTATGTTTACGGTGTAAATATACGGTGTGTACGCGACGCTGTCAAGCGGCGCGGCGATGATGCCAGGCGCGGCCCACGCGCGCGCCGGTGCTATACTACACAGTGGCACCCCGCCCGCCATCCAACCACAGCGCGCACGCACAAGCCTGGCAGGAAAGGACGACCCCTCTTGGCACAGATCGGTCTCTCCGCCGCCCTCGAGCAGTTCCACCCCAGCGAGCTGCTCGAGCACTGTAAGCTCGCCGAGGCCCACGGCTTCCAGGGCGTGATGGCCGCCGACCACTTTCAGCCCTGGGTGCCCGCCCAGGGCCATAACGCCTACGCCTACAGCTGGATGGGCGCCCTGGGCATGGTCACCAGGGGCGACTTCGGCCCCGGCGTGACATGCCCGAGCTTCCGCGCCCACCCCTCGGTGATCGCCCACGCCGCCGCCACACTCGGCGCGCTGTTCCCCGGCCGCTTCTGGCTCGGCCTCGGCAGCGGCGAGCTGCTCAACGAGAATGTCGTCGGCGGCGAGTGGCCCGAGCCCCTGGTCCGCTTCGAGATGATGCAGGAGGCCACCGAGATCATCCAGCGGCTCCTCTCCGGCAAGGAGGTCCGCTACCGCGGCAAATACTTCAAGATGAATAAGGTCCGGCTGTGGACCCTGCCCGAGCAGCCGGTGCCGGTCTACGTGGCCGCCACCGGCCCCCAGACCCTCAGGTGGGCCGGCAAGACCTGCGACGGCCTGATCACCCCCGGCGCCGCCCCCGATAAGCTGCGCGCCATCCTCGACAGCTTCGCCGCCGGCGCCCGCGAGGCCGGCAAAGACCCCGCCAAGATGCCGAAGCTGCTCCAGCTCCACGTCTCGTGGGCCGAGACCCACGAGGAGGCGATGCAGAGCGCGCTGGCCGAGTGGCCCAACGGCGGCATGAACTTCCCCAAGCAGGACGTCCGCTCGCCCGAGGACTTCGCCGCCATGGCAAAGCTGGTGCGCCCCGAGCACTTCAAGGGCCGCGTCCTGATCTCGCCCGACCCCGAGGAGCACCGCGCCCACCTCCAGGGCTTCCTCGACCTCGGCTTCGACACGATCTATGTCCACAATGTCGGCCGCAACCAGACGCAGTGGATCAAGGCCTACGGCGAGCACGTCATCCCGAAGCTGAAGTGAGCGTGTCACCGGAGACACAACCGATGTTCAAGCGCATTCTGATCGCCAACCGCGGCGAGATCGCCGTGCGGATCATCCGGGCCTGCCGCGAGCTGGGCATCAGCCCCGTGGCGGTCTACTCCGAGGCCGACGCCCGCGCCCTGCACGTGCGCCTGGCCGACGCCGCCGTCTGCGTCGGCCCGCCCGCCGCCGCCCAGAGCTACCTGCGCGCCGAGGCGATCATCGCCGCCGCCCGCGCGCTGGGCGCCGAGGCCATCCACCCCGGCTACGGCTTCCTCTCGGAGAACGCCGCCTTCGCGCGCCAGTGCGGCGAGGCCGGCCTGGTCTTTATCGGCCCGCCCCCCGCGGCGATCGAGGCTATGGGCGGCAAGATCGGCGCCCGCGCCCTGGCCCAGATCTCGCGGTGTTACGACAAGCCCTACGACCTCACAGCCACTGGCGACGACCTGCCTCCCTACCGGCTTAATCAGAACCAAAGACCGACCGACGAGCACGCCAGTATGACTGTCTTGCGAAGCTGGCAGAAGGTCTTCCAAGGCGAGGCATTCGTTTTCGATTACCACATGACGTGGCATCACTACCGCGACCCGGGGTATTGCGGTTTCACGAAGGTCATGGCCGAGGACATTCGCCGGTTGCCGAAGATGGGAATGGACGGGTTCGTGAGCTGCCAGGTGCTTCGCTCCTATTTCCCGCACG
>JAAXUL010001619.1 GCA_013336035.1 Chloroflexales bacterium | reverse complement strand
TTCGGCTTCGCCGGGCCCCTGGCGGGCTGGCTGGTCGACCGCATCGGCCCGCGGGCCGTGATGCTCGGCGGCCTGACCCTGATGCTCCTGAGCATGGTCGCCAGCGCCCTGATGCGCGCCCCCTGGCAGATGCTGCTCTTCTGGGGCGGAGTCAGCGGCCTGGGGACGGGCCTGGTCGGCGCGGTGATGGGCACCGCCGTGGCCAACCGCTGGTTCTACGCCCGGCGCGGCATGGTTATGGGCATCTTCGGCGCCGCCACCTCGGCCGGCCAGCTGATCTTTCTGCCGGCGATCGTCTGGATAGTCGGCCTGATCGGCTGGCGCGGGGCCAGCTATGTCCTCGCGGGCTGCGCCGCCGCGCTGCTGCCCCTGGTCTTCCTGCTGATGCGTGACACCCCGGCCGACGTCGGTCAGCCCCCCTACGGCCTCTCGAAGGCCCCGCCCCCGGCCCCCAGGCCCGACACCATGGTCGTCATGGCCCACGCTGTCAGCACGCCGACCTTCTGGCTGCTCGCCGCCACCTTCTTTATCTGCGGCGCGACCTCGAACGGCCTGGTCGGCACGCACCTGGTGCCCCACGCGGTCGATCACGGCATCACCCAGACCACCGCCGCGGGCGCCCTGGCCCTGATGGGCATGATGAACTTCGTCGGCACGCTCGGCTCGGGCTGGCTCACCGACCGCTACGACCCGCGCAAGCTCCTGGCGATCTACTACGGCTTCCGCGGCCTCTCGCTGCTCTTTCTGCCCTTCGTGGACAACCCGCTCGGCCTGGCCCTCTTCGCCGTCCTCTTTGGCCTCGACTACATTGCCACCGTGCCGCCCACCGCGGCCCTGGTGGCCGACAGCTTCGGGCGCCAGAACGCCGCCACAGTCTTCGGCTGGGTCTTCTGCGCCCACCAGATCGGCGCTGGCCTGGCAGCCTGGCTTGGCGGGGTGACCCGCGATGTCACCGGCGACTATGGCCTGGCCTTCCTGGCCGCCGGCATCCTCGCCATCACCGCCACCGCCCTCTCGCTAAACATCCGCCGGACGACGGCGCCCGTGGCCCAGCCGGCCGCCGACTAACCATTGTTTGCGGGGTAGGGCCATCCCGGGCGGCCCTACCCAGCCCGCTCGACCACCGGCCCCGCCGGCGTATCCTTCACCTGCCACCCCAGAGCGGCGATGCGGCCCCGCAGGGTGTCAGCGACGGCCCAGTCGCGGCTGGCCCTGGCCCCCTGGCGCGCATCGACCAGGGCGAGCACCTCGGGGGGCACGGCCGGGGCCTGCTCCTCCAGCGCCGGGGTCTCCATATCGGCCCACACGGCCGGGTCGATCCCCTCGTCTGGCGCCGGCAGGCGCAGCGGGCCCAGGTCGGCGATGGGCAGCCGCCCCTTACGCTCGATGCGCCGCTCCTCGCCGCCCCGGATCAGGGTCACGCCGCCCCGGCCCAGCACATGGGCCACGCCCGCGCCCAGGTCGAGCACCAGGCCGGTGTGCTCGTCGATGCCCACCACCGTCAGGTCGGCGGGCAGCAGCGCCAGCAGCAGCGCGAAGCGCTCGCG
>JAAXUL010000853.1 GCA_013336035.1 Chloroflexales bacterium | reverse complement strand
TGTCAGACAAGAGCATGGCGCCGAGAGCGCGGCCGTAGGCCTGGTGGTCATTCATGACGGCCAAGAGCGCTGTCTGGTCCACGCTGATGATCGGGGGGGGCGCATCCGCGAAGGGCTGCTCGACAGGGCCGCCAGGTGCTTTGAATGTGAGCTGCACCTCATGGCTGCCGGCGGCCTGGCGGCGCAGCCACAGGTGCAGCTCAGCGGGCGGCTGCGGCGCCGTCCGCTCTGGGGCCGTGTCTGCGCCGAGGGCGCGGAGCTGCGCATCGATCTGCCCGATCTCGTCCAGCAGGCGGTCGGCCCTGCGGCTCAGGCGCACGCGCAGGCCGTCGTCGATGGTCGCCTCAAGCTGCGCCTCGACCGCCGCGTGCTCCTCGGCGAGGGCCTGACGGCGACGCCCCAGGGCATTTATCCGCAACGTATCGGCATGTCCGGCCATAAGCGTTGTCTCCTGCTCAGTGCTACGACATAGAGCCGCGTGTCACCGGCCGAGGTGCGGGCGACAGGGCTGGAACCGCGCCGCCCGCGTGATCGTCTTGAGAGGGAGCCGATCGAGCGCATGGAAAGATCCGCCTCACAGAGTGCAAGAAGTAGCACCTGCGCTGACCCTTAATACCATACGGTGTAACGCCATGGCAAGAGCGTGGGCAGGATTGACGGCGATCATTCGGGTCGGTAGAATACTGGCAGCTTGCCTGGGTTTTGCGTATCGCCCAGCGTAGAACCCCAGGCCGACAGACAGCCCCCTCCTCAAGCTCGCGCTCATCGACCAGACGCCCATGCGCCAGATCGTCCCATTGTTCATAGCCGGAACGTTCGAATGATAAGCACCTGCCAAAGATACGGGCATGCACCGAACAATGGCGACGAAGGTATCAGGCATGAGCGAACCAGATGTTTCCAACCGGGTAGATACTTCCAACCAGGCATATGAGTCGCCCTTTGAGGAGCCGCTGCTGCCGCTGCTGCGTCCGGACGAGGTGCCTGAGCTCGTGCGCATCTATATCGCCTGCTTCGACCGGCTCGAGCTGTTCAACGCCGAGGCCCGCGAGCCGCTATTTCGGGAGGCCCGCCTGCACGAGCACCTCATACGAAAGCTCAGCCGTGAGGACGACTGGAATAGAGCCGCGTGCCTCCTTGGCGAAGACCTGGCCGACTTTCGGCCCTCGCACTACGAGGCGTCATTCCACCCACTGCTAACCTGGCACCAGGTGCTTCTGGGGCGCTGGCCGCCCGACAGCCCGACGCCGCCAGGCGCGGCGCTCGGGGCGACGGATCGGGCCTATATCGAGCAGATAAGCCGCCGCATCAGGCGCGCGCTCCCGGCCCTGCGTGCGGGGGCGGCAGCCGGCCGTCTAGAGCGCCGCGTCAACGGCCTGGCCCAGAACATGGGCACTGCAGTATTGCTCTATGACAACCGGCTCCTCGCCAGCGCGGGGCTATTCTTTGACGACCTGGAGAAACCGAACCAGGTGCGGTTGGGCTACCGCTACCCGCAGCCCTCGGACAATGCGCCCGCCCTGCCGCTGCGCGCCTCGGTCTCTGCCAGCTACCCACACCAGGACATCGCCCTCGCGAAGGTAGTGAACGCCCCTTCACAGCAGCGGCGCGGCCTGCCGGACGACCAGATCGTGTGGGACACGCCGGAGCTGCCCGCCCAGGTTGCGGTCTGGTACTACCCCGACTCGGGCGGCCCCGCTATCTGCCGGCCCGGGCGGCTGCTGCGCGAGCTCCCGAACCATGGGCGGCCCGTTGTGCTACACACTTTTGGCGAGCTTGGCCGCCTCGCGAAGGGCGCCCCGGTCTTCGACGCGCAGTGGAGACTTGTCGGCATCTACCGGGATAGTAGCGTCATGGTGGCCGCCAGCCAGTTCTACGAGCTTCGTCCGGCGCAACCGCGCACCCTCGCCACGCCCCCCGAAGAGAGACCCAGGTCGGCCGCGCAAGATCTGTTCATCAGTGGGCTGAGGCAGCAGATCGCCGCCCTGACCGAGCAGCACGAAGCGGTGATCCGCCAGATCATCGATAGTCTGTCCGACGAGGAGCGCCTGATCCTCAAGCGACGGGCCGAGTCCATCTTTGAAGAGATGAAGAACCTAGAAGTGAGAGTGCGTGACGCCTGGGCCGGCGCACACGAGGGAGAAAGCGGTGGAGGAAGGCCAGCAGCATCCGCCGACAACCGATGATCTCGCGACAGGCCTGAAGGGCCTGCTAGAGCAGATCGACACCTATCGCGACGCCCCGGTCCCGACCATCCTCACCTGGCTGGCCGAGGCAAAGCTGAGCCATCTCCGCGAGGAGCTCGAGCTAAATATCAGCATGGACCTGGTGCTCTGCAAGCGCAGGCTCTGGGACTATCTACTATACAATCTGGAAGATCTAGAGGCCTTCCTCGGCGTGCTGGTGACAAAGGTCGAGGGTGACGAGCGTGACACGCTCGACGCGTGGCGTGTCACTCGCGTGCGCATGCTGCGCCGGCGCAAGGCGCTCCTGGGCTCGGACGAGCCCACCATCGAGCAGATCTTCTCGCCCAGCATCGGCGCGGACGACGACGATGACGTCGACTACCAGCTAACCGAGTGCTTCGCCGACGAGATCCACTTCCTCGCTATAGGCAACCACAGCCGTCTCACCCTGCGGCAATTTCACAACCAGGGCACCAGCATCGTGCTGGGGCCCTCCGAGATCGGCAAGACCCAGATCTGCCGCTTTCTGGCACGCCGCATCTTGACGGCCGCCTCACACCGGCTGCTGGTCATCCACTGCGGCCGCTACGACAGCTACCTGATCGATCTGACTGGCCGCGCAGGTGATCGGATGCGCCTGATGGACAGCCAGGAGCTCAACCTCGACGCGCTCCAGGAGTTCCTCTCGCCCGCGATGGCGAACACCTACGCGGCGGGGCAGCCCCCACCCCCCCAGCAGAGCGCGTTTATCATCTTTGACCACGCCCGCGACAGCGAGCTCTCTGTACGCGAGGCGATCCAGCGTCTGCGCCAGATCGTAGAGCACTGCCTCAACCAGTGGGCCCGCTACGGCATCGCGTGCAAGCTCTTCTTCGACAGCGAGCTATTCCAGGCCCTCGGCCAGGACGACCGCGAGGCGCTTGCCGTGGCGCCGATCTACACGATGGAGGCATGGCCCTTTGAGGTGCTTGTCGGGCTCTTCGACAAACGCCTCGAGTTCGTCTTCGAGCACGAGCACGAGCGCAGCCTGGGTCGCACCCTCACCAGCGCCGAGCGCAATTTTCTCCGGCAAGATGGGCGGAGGCCGAACGAGCTCAGGGCTATGATCCGTGATATCGACATCGCTACGCTCGAGCGGCGAGTGTCCGGCAGACCAGGCATCTTTTTCAAGCTGCTGCATGATCTCTTTGTCGAGCACTGCCTGAGCGATGAGGGCCCCGACGATAGGATCAACCCGGATCTGCTTCAGCGACTATAGCCGTCCGCTTACGCCGCAGAGGGCCAGGTAATGCCCATCTCGATCAAAGCCTATCTGCAAGCCCAGGGCTTCTGGGAGCACCCGTTTGCGACCACTAGCGCCGAGCGCGAGCGCGAGTTCTTATCATCCTTCTTTGTCCGGCCGCACTACTTCGACTGGCTGGTGGGCGAGCCCGAGCGCCCCGAGAGCCTGATCCTGTTCGCGCCCGTCGGCTTCGGCAAGACCAGCCAGCGCATCGAGCTTGCCCGCGAGCTACGCCAGCGCCGCAACCCGGCCCTGGTGGTCAGCCTCGACGATTTCGGCGGCCTGCTCGCCGCGCCCGGCGCGCCGGTCAGCCTCGACGTCTATATTGACCTGATCCGCCGCATGACCCTCGAGACGCTCGACGATCTGCTGGCCCACAACCACTTCCGGGCCGAACTGCTGCGCCGCAAGGCGCCCGCCGAGGCCATGCTGCATATGCTCCTGAGCCTCTACG
>JAAXUL010000852.1 GCA_013336035.1 Chloroflexales bacterium | reverse complement strand
TCATAAGAAAGGAAGGACCGCTCATAAGAAAGGAAGGACCGCTCATAAAAAGCTTAAGGGGGCGCTTTGGAACCCAGGGCGGCCACATGGCGTCTCATCGTCGCGCTCGCCGGGCCCGGGCGTGAGCGGCGCCTTCGGCCATGGCGCCTCATCGTCGCGGGCCGGGCGGCCCCGAGCGCCTCGTGCTGCGCATCGCCCCGCGCGAAGAGCCTCTGCTGGATCGAGCGGACGACAGCCAGGGCGCGCCTGAGTACCCTAATCCTTGATAATGCGCTAGTGGGCGGCGTCAAGCCGAAGGTCCACCCTCTGCTCACGGCCCGCTGGTGGAGCCAGGACAGCACTGCGGTAATCACCAGAAAGACGCTGATAGACACTAGCCCCCGTGCGATCTGCTAGAGCACCTCCACCTCGCGTGGCGTCAGCGGCTCGCCCCAGGCTGAGGCGCCGCCGGACGCTTGAGCCCCTGGAGCACCTTGCGGACGGAGCAGCAGCAGTTCATACAGGAACGTGAGGATGATCTGACGCGCGTCGATATCGGGAGTACCTCGCCTCCTGGGGTCAGATCGCTTCGCTGAGCACAGGTGCGCGAGCACATTCCTCGCCGTGCGGACAGGCCCAGAAAGCGGTGCAGCGCGCCCAGGCCTCGCGCCGCGCCGCATGGCCCGTAGGCGCCATGGCGAGCGTCACCTGGGCCGCCACCGCAGCGGCGAGGGCGAGCTGGCACCCATCCACACCGAGCAGCAACGCGCCATCGGCGCTGACCACCAGCACCTCGGCCTCGGCGCCTGGGACAAGGCCCTGGGCGCGCAGAAAGGCCGCGGTTGTCGGCTCAACCTGGAGCGCGGCGATCTGGCCGCGCGCCCCGGCCGCGCAGTTTGTCAGCGGCTGGGGCCGCTGGGCGACCGTGTCGGATGCGGGTCGCGGCGAGCGGCAAGCCCCAGGCGGGCGCTCAAGAAAGGCCTTCAGCCCTGGTGGGCGGCGCTGGGCGCTTCGCCGACACCCCGGTGGACCAGAGCGCATTTGCGGCCGTTTCAGGCGCGGCGACGCCGATCTTCGCCCCGCTGGGCTTCGGCAGCTGGGAGACCAGCGGCGCCCTGGTGACCGGCTTTGTGGCCAAGGAAGTTGTGGTCGGACGCTCATCCAGACCTACGCCGTCGAGGAGGAGGCCGCCGCGGAGGAGGTCGCGCCGACCACGCTCGGTGAGGATCTGCTCGGCATCGTGAGCAGCTTCGGCACGGCGGTGGGCGACGCGCTGCGGGCCATCCCCGGGATCGTGGGCATCAGCTTCGGCGAGGCCGAGGAGGAGGCCGCGCCCGATGGGCTGGCGACCGCGATCGAGACCGGCTTCACGGCGAGCAGTGGAGAAAAGATCTCCTGGAGCCCTTCATCGCGCCCGATGCTTCCGCTGAGATCGCGTCTAGATGTGGTAAAATACGCGCGGGCCGGTAGCTCAGCGGTAGAGCACCTGACTTTTAATCAGAGGGTCGCGGGTTCGATCCCCGCCCGGCTCACCACATCAGGAAGCCTAGTGTCGCAGCGGCACTAGGCTTCTTTCTTGCCTTTGACAGCCAAGTTGACAGCCAAAGGCTGCGGACGAGGGCGTACAGACGCGGAATCTCGCGGCCCTCGGGGGCCAATTATGTAAGTCATTCCGCCTTATCGAGCTTTACACCTACCAGAGAGGCGAGGGCCCTTCGACCCACGACGAGCTGAGCTCATCCCCCCAGCGTGAGCTCGCCGCGCACAACGATCACGGCGCCGCCGCCTACCCGCACCGTCGTGATGGCCTCAGGTGGCCCGACCACCTCTACGGTCGCCTGGCCCGGCCGTCCCATCCAGTGGCCCTGCTCAGCGATCCAGGTCGGGGTGTCGATCAGCCCGTAGCGCCAGAGGTAGGCGGCCATCCCGCCCGTCGCCGAGCCAGTGAAGGGATCCTCGGGCGAGTCCGGCGGCACGCCGAAGTGGCGGGCGAAGGTACGCCCGGCCGCGGTTGCGCCACCCAGGCAGAACAGGTGCGGGCTGAAGAAGTCGCCCCGGGCCCGCAGGGCGCTGTAGACGGCGACATCCACCCGTGCGCGGCGGAGTGCGGCGTGGTCACGCAGGGGGATCATCAGCTGCGGGGTGCCCGTGCTCACCGTCTGCACCAGGGTGCCAGGCAGCGCGTCGGCGGCAGTGAGCCCGAAGGCTGGCAGCACCTCGCCTGGGTCGTAGACAGTCAGGAAGCGCGGGGCCAGCTGGCTCATCACGATCGCGCTGACCTGGCCAGCACGCGCATGGATCGCGACCGCGATCACCCCGGCGGGCAGCTCCAGGGTGATGCGGGTCTCGTCACCGGCCAGCGTGATCTGGCCGGCGTCCACCAGGGCGAAGATCGTCGCGATGGTCGGGTGGCCGGCGAGGGGGATTTCCTCGGCCGGGGTGAAGTAGCGTGCGCCCACGTCGGCCACCGTCGAGCGGACGACGAAGGCGGTCTCCGAAAGGTTCATCTCGCGGGCGATGGCCTGCATCGTCGCGGCGTCGAGCGAGTCGGCATCAAAGATTACGGCGCAGGGGTTCCCGCCGAGGGGTCGGTCGGTGAACGCGTCTACGAGTCGATAGGGATAGGTAACCATCAGCTCCTCCGAACGTGCATCAGGGCCTGTGCCGGCGAGGATAGCAGCCAGACACCTGCCTGTCGAGCGACAAGTGGGCGCAGCTACAGGAGCACAAGCGGTGCGCCCCACCGAACGATGTGGACACCAGCGCCGATCGGGTGTACTCTCTGGCGTCATCTGCTCCATCGCCTGGCGTCACCTCCCTTGTAGGCAAGCTCGAAGGCATCCTCACTTCGTCCTGAACGACCTAAGGCACCCATCGATGCACCGCGTTCTTCCCCGTCCCGCTTCCCCGCCAATGGCTCGCCCGCTGCTGACCCGCCTTGCCCTCAGCGCCCTCAGCGGCATTCTGCTGGCCCTCGCGATGCCCGGGATCGACCTCGGCTGGCTGGCCTGGGTTGCCCTGGTGCCCCTGCTGATCGCCATCGACGAGCTTCCCGCCGGGGCCGCCTTCCGGGTCGCGCTCCCCTTCAGCCTGGTCTGGGCGATCAGCGCCCACCGCTGGTACCCCTTCGTCCTCGGCCCCACTGGGCTCGCCCTGATGCCCCTGGTCGGCGTCTTCCACGCCGGGCTCATCCGGCTCGGCGTCTGGCTGCGCGGCCAGGCCGCGCTGCACACGGTCGGCGGCGAGCTCCTCGGCCTCCTCGCGCTGCCCCTCGCCTGGACAGCCGGCGAGTTCCTGCGGTTCGCCGCACCCGTCACCGGCGACTGGTGGTTCGCCCTGCTGGCCAACAGCCAGTGGCGTAACCCGCCCGCGCTCCAGGTGATCACCCTGACCGGCACCCCGGGCCTGGCCTTCACGCTGATGCTGGCGAACGTCGCTCTGGCCCGCCTCGTGCGTGTCGCGCTCCGCCGTGCGCCCTTCACCCTGGCGCCAGTCCTCGCCCTGGCCGCTGTAGGAGCTGTGGTTGGCTGGGGCGCCCTGACCCTCCCGCCCCCGCCGGCCGACCGCTTTACCGTGGCGGTGACGGTCGATCTCGCGAATACCGACCCGGCCATCCAGGCGAGCGGCGAAGGGTCGGCCGCTGGCTATCGCGCCAGCACGCCAGCGCAGTCGCAGGCCATCTTCGACGTCAACGCCGCCCTTACCCGCTCCGTCAGCACCGCGGGCCCGGCCTTCGTGGTCTGGCCCGAGCACGAGATCGCCGACATTGACGACCCGCTGATCCGCCCCCAACTCGCCGCCCTCGCTCGCGAGCTACAGGCCTACCTGGTGGTAGACACCGTCTGGCAGGCGCCGACCGGGATGCACGATACGGCCCTGCTGATCGGGCCGGATGGCGCGGAGGTTGGGCGCCAGGCCAAGGTCAACATCACCGACGGCGAGCG
>JAAXUL010000851.1 GCA_013336035.1 Chloroflexales bacterium | reverse complement strand
CCCGCACCGTGCGGTCGGCGCCGCCCGCGGCCACCAGGGCGCCATCGGGGCTGAAGGCCACGCAGATGACCTGATCGCCGTGCTCGGGCAGGGTGGCCAGGAGTGCTGGCGAGCGCCCATCATCGCCCGTCCGCCAGAGGCGCACGCTGCGATCGTGGCTGGCCGAGGCCAGAGTGCGCTCATCGGGGGCGAAGGCCAGGCCGCTCACCGTATCGGCGTGACCCTCGCAGAGGCCGCGCAGCGACCCATCGGCCAGGTCCCAGAGGAAGATCTGTGTGCCGGCGGCCAGGGCGAGCAGGCGCCCGCTGGGGCTGAGGGCCGCGCAGCGAGTGGGGCAGTCGATGGCCCACAGGGGGGGGCCGCCGGCGAGCGGTGTCAGGGCGGGGCCGCCGCCCGAGACCACTAGAGCGTGGCGCTCATCGACCAGGAAGATAGCGCGGGCGACCCCGCGCCCCAGCCGCCGCGTGAGCCCCTGCCGGTCGAGTTCTGGTAGCTCAAAGCCGCCCCGCAGGCGCAGGGCCGGGATAAGCGGCGGGTGCGGCGGATCAGGCTCGGCCGCCTCGGGCGGCGCAGGCGGCGTGAGCGCGGCGATGTGATCTCGCAGGGCCGTCAGAAGCCGCTCGTAGCCGCTGGCGCTGAAGAGGTCGAAGGCCGCCGCCGCGCGCAGTGCTGCCGGCGTCTCGCAGCTGGTCAGCTTCAACGTCAGGGTCAGGCGGCGCAGGTCGCCCGTGGCCGCGAGCACCTCGAGCAGATTGGCGATCGCGGGGGCGAGCAGGCCGCCCGACATCGCCCGCCGCGACAGACAGATCACCACGGCGGCGGCGGGCCCCATAGCCTCGCGGAGGGCCCGTGGGGGCACGGCCTCGGCGACCAGGGCGGGGCTCATCCCATCGGCCTGGAGGCGCTGCGTGAGGGCGCGCACTGCGGGGGCATCCTCGGGCGCGCAGGCGATCAGCACAGAGAGGGGCGCGCCGGGCGCGCGACTGGCGACCATGAGAGCTCCTGCCCATCTTCAAAGGGTCATTAGGCAGTATAGCACGCGCCGTATCTCGCCATGCTACACTGAACACTACTCCACGAATCGCGTCGCGCCCTAATCAAGAGCGAAGGAATGCCCGATGAATTCCCAGATCGATACGGGTGGCCACTATCGCACCCTCGAGATGACCGTGCTCATGACGCCCGACACAGCCAACTTCTCGGGCAATGTCCACGGCGGACACATCCTCAAGCTCCTGGACCAGGTTGCCTTCGCATGCGCCTCGCGCTACTCCAGCTCCTACGTTGTCACCGTCTCGGTCGACCAGGTGGTCTTCCACGAGCGCATCCATGTGGGCGAGCTAGTAACCTTCATCGCCTCGGTCAACTACACCGGCAAGAGCTCGATGGAGATCGGCATCCGGGTGGTCTCCGAGAACATCACCGAGCGCAGCGAGCGCCACGTGCTCACCTGCTACTTCACCATGGTCGCCGTCGACGAGGAGGGTCATCCGAAGCTCATCGACCCCGTCCCCATCGACAACCCCGAGCAGCGCCGGCGCTGGGCCGCCGCCAAGCTCCGCCGCGAGCTGCGTAAAGAGATCGAGGTCCGCGGTCTCGAGATCCGCCAGCACCCCGAGGAGATGCTCCACGAGCTCGACCAGGAGCCGCACTAGCACTGCTGGGGAAGTCCGTGCTTGGGCCGACCACCGACCACAGACCGCGGACGGCTGCAGGCAGCGGTCCGCGGCCAGTCATCTGCCGCCAGCCCCTGGCACGGACTTCCGGATAGCACAGACTAAGACCGGCGCAAGATTCCTCGGCCGTACCCGATCAGCGCCGCCAGCGGCAGCGCGGAGCGCGGCAGATAGCCCAGCCGCCAGAGCCCGCCGTGGTTCGCGCCGTCCATCAGCAGCTCGAGCGGGTGGGCCAGCGGGTAGGTCGGCTCGGCGGCACAGCTGCCGCAGCGCAGGTCGTGGACCCACAGCGCCGCCATCAGCGCGCTGGTGGTCGCTGGCTCGAACACCTCGATGCCAAAGCTCCCGGCCCCATTGTAGCCAGCTTTAAGCGCGGGGTTCTTGAGCACCGACTGGGTCATCGTAGACGGGGTCACGTTGATCGCCACCCGCTGCCCGCCGGCGCGGGCCGCCACCGCGCGCCACTGCTGCAGCCGCTTCGCCAGCGCGTAGTTCGGCCCCTGCTCCACGACAACCCCATCGACGATCCCGTAGCACCGGCCGTTCTCGCTCGTCACCAGGCCCTCGACATGGGGCCGCAGCAGTCGCCCGCCGCTCAGGGCGCGGACGACGCCATCGGCGACGTGGCGAAGCTGGCTGCGCTCGGTCGCGTTGCGCATCGCCGCGCGGGCCAGATCCTCGGGCACCGCAAATACATCGGCGGGCGTCGCCATATACATCAGCGTCGTATCGGGTCGCTCCGCGCTGACTCCGGCGATGATGCCGTCCATCGCGAGCGAGACCCGCACATGCTGCTCGCCGTCCAGGTAGGCCAGGGCGGCGATGTCCAGCGGGGTGTCCAGCGTCATCAGCCAGGCGGCGATCTCGGGGGCCTGCGTGAGCAGGTTCGCCCCGGCCAGGCTGGCCCCCTGCCCGCCTGGGTCAGCGCCTCTGCCGGCCCTATCAAGCGGCGCGAGCAGGCGCGCGTTCCCCTGGGTCACCGTCTGGACGATCTTCTGCCACGTCGCCGGCCGCGGCAGGTCGACCGCCACGATGTTGGCCCGCCACCTAGCCAGCGCGGCCAGCGGGCCCGCCTCGGAGGCCGCGCCGAGCAGGACCAGCGTCCGGTCAGAGAGATCGAACCACTCCGGGTGCGCGATCACCTGGCCCAGCGCCCTGGCGTGGCTCGGCTCGATGATCCCTTCCTGCTCCCAGCGTGCGATCTGGTCGCGCAGCTCGCTGCCCCGGAGGAGTCTGCCGCGATAGGGGAGGCTCCAGGGCTCTGGCGCCGGCGGACCCTGGCCCTGAACGGTGACGGTGGTGAGCGCATCGGGCTCAGGGCGCCGCATCGCCTCGGCGAACGGGCTCGCCCCGCCGCCGCGCAGAAGCTCGAACTGACCCCAGGCCGCCGCGAGCCCATCGGACGCGATCGTGAGCGCGTGCTCAGGGCTGGCGATGCCGGCCCTGGTCAAAGCGTGCAGGTGCCTGGGATAGTTGGTGCGCCACTTGCGCTCGTCGCGCACGGCCTGCGCGGCCCGTGGGTCGACGTGCTCGAGCGCCGCGCTGTAGATCGCCTTGCTAGCCTGCGTGGTGCTGCGGGAGCCGGCCGCGTCTGCGGTGAACTGGACGCCCTCCAATGCTGTGGTTGCCATGTGGTGCCCTTCGCCATCATCAACATTGCGCGAGCACAGCGGTACGACCGTGCCGGATGTGCGGTGGCCAGTTTACCATCTTGTGGGCGCCGCCCTGCAGCCCGGGGCAGGGCGCCTGAGCCGTATGCGCCGCACACAGAGACGCCCGAGTGATCTTGCACTCGGGCGCCTGCTGCGGGTATTCTAGCCTAAGTTGTTGTTGGTAGCGGCGGCAGGATTCGAACCTGCGACCTTCGGGTTATGAGCCCGACGAGCTGCCACTGCTCCACGCCGCGTCGCTCACACGCTCATTCTAGCAGAGCGGCCATGGTATGTCAAGGTGAAATAGCGTGTGTTCCCGGCGCGGCAAGCGCGCTGGCCACCACGCGGTGCGCCACGGCGCGGAAGACGCCCCAGCTGCGCCAGCTCCCGCTGATCTCGCGGTCGCGCTGGTCGGCGAGCCCCTCGAGCGTCTGGGCCATAACGAGCAGCCCGGCCGGCTCGACCTCGCCGAAGGCCGCCACGCGCTCCTCGGGGTCCTGGACGATCAGCGTGCCGCCTAGCTCATCAAGCAGGAAGGCAAAGGTGTAGAAGGCGAAGGCGCCGGCAGGCGTCTGGGGGGCCCGATAGCCGATCACGG